>CAYGYC010000228.1:0-7461 GCA_964353755.1 uncultured archaeon
CAGAATGCCTTTGTCGTCTTTAAAAACTGCATCTTCAATATAAATTTTGAAGCTTTAGATATTTATGAATCGGCGCATGTCACCTTCTGCGACAACTGTCGATTCGATATGAGCGTACCCTTTAGAATTCGGCAGAATGCGGTAGTCACCATGAATAATTCTTCGCTCACGTTAGTGTCCTTAGAGATCTTTAATACCACGCAGGTCATGGCCTACCCCAACTGCAGTTTTTCAATAACTGAGACCATGGCAATTTATGGCAATGCGACCACCACCTTTAAGAACTGTACGTTCACTCTTAACACCTTGGACATTTCGGGGTCGGCGCAGGTCACGTGTTCCAATAGCTGTAGATTTAATGTAACGGCGCCATTCAAAATACGGCAGAATGCGATCGTCACGCTAGGAAACTCTTCCTTTACTCTAACTTCCTTGGAGATCTTTAATGCAACGCACGTCACGGTCTCCCCCCACTGTAATTTTACAATAACTGAAGCCATGGCAATTTATGGGACTGCCACCACCACCTTCAACAACTGCACCTTTGACCTTGGCACATGGACTTTGACTATTTCTGAATCGGCGAAGGTCGCGTTCTATAATAACTGTCGATTTGAAGGGTCGCTGGGCATTCATCAGAATGCCATTGTAACCCTAAATAAAAGTCGATTTGAAGGGTCGCTGGGCATTCATCAGAATGCCATTGTAACCCTAAATAAAAGTCGATTTGAAGGGTCGCTGGGCATTTATGAGAATGCTAATGTAGCGCTAAACAGCTGCATTTTCGATTTAAACTCCTTTAGTATCCATAGTGCGGCACCGGTGAATATCTCCCATAACTGTCAAATAAAAGTGACGGAGTCCTTCGCCATTGGGGAGAATGCCCGGGTCACGATCGAAGACTCTTCCATAGGGGCCAATATGATTATTCGGAATAACGCAAATGTCATGTTCCACCAGTGTACTCTGACGCTCGGTAAATTTTCTATCGGCGTCGATGATGAGGATGAAGGGCAAATTAATGTATACCATACCATTAATGTATACCATTTCCGCGAAGATCTATTATTTCTAGTGTAACAAATAACTTAACTTCTCCTTCTTTTCTTATTTTCTAGGATTCGCAAAGCGGTCTTGCCCGATAAAAATAGGGGAATAGACACCGTTAAATCCCCCATTTCTAAGTAATTTCCCATAAATATAGCGATCCAAGGAGAACACATCCAATACTCTACTTCAATTGGGAAAATGTGCTATATAAAAGAAGCAGTCTGCCTCCCGCAAGAGCTTGGAGGGCAGTGGAACGAGTTGATTCAAAGTCTTCCACTTCTAAATGAAATTTTTCTTCCGCCACTGTAAATCCGGGCGCCAATAGTTGGAGTTCAAAATCTTTTTCTTGAATAAGCCCTTTAACCCATTTAGGAGCGGCTAATATGGGAACAAAAAGGGTGCATTCGCGCACGTAAAGAATCCGATAGCCTTCGATCAGTTTTTCAATATGATCTTTACTGACCAGCAATGAAATTCCTTTAAGTTCTAAATCTAATTTATCTATCTTTCCAAGAAACTGTATGGGATAAACTCCTAGATCTCTTTCCAGTAAAAAATCTTCAGAGCTTAACAATGCCTTTATGACTTTGTCTATTTGTTTCAATTTGTCTAGTTCTTTTTTGGCATATTCGATAACTTTGGCTTTGAAGGATGCATTTTTGATAATACTCTCTGCAACTTTCTGCGCTTCAAAATCTACAAGATAAATAATAAACAAAAACTCATCATCTCTACGGACCTTTAAAATAGCAGCCAAATATTAATCCGGATAAATTATTTTTTAATAATTGCGTAATATTATTTCAGTAAATACAACCTCTTATATCATAAATTTATTAGATGTCTCGTGAATTGAATAATATGAATGATGTGGTACAAAAGTGAAAATCATGAAAATTAGAATACCCGGAATAAAAATAAATAACATTATTGAATTATTACAAACTTTTGGACAGAAAAATAGTCAAATTATCAAATCTATCTATTTATTTGGTAGTGTTATGAGAGGCGATTATACGAATAATAGCGATTTGGACCTGTTAATTATCATTGCAGAAGGTTATAAAAAAGAAGTTTATAAACGGCTAGATACTTCGATGGAGTTCAGTGAGGCAAATCGGCTTTTCTCTCAAAAATTTTCCGAAGGAATTACCCCTATCATTGATACGATTCGAGATCTCGTCGAAAATTTCGACCCCCTAGCTCAAACAATTCTAAGAGAAGGGTTACTTGTGTTTGGCGAACCCATTGCAATCTTATTACAAGCTTCTGAAATTAGAGCCCCTGAAAAACCAGCATTAAAGCAACTCATTCATGAAATTAAACAAACCTTTTATTAAAAGGCTTATAAGAAAAAAATTTTTAATATCATATTTTTTTTTTAATCGCGTTTGGAATCGAATGATATGTATGCGATGCTGTTGAAGTGAGGAATATGGAAAATTCTAATTATTTAAAGAATCCGCAAGATCTGGATCGGTTTCAACGGACGGACTTACTCTTTAACTATAATACCCTTGAATCGCTCCGTCCCGCCAATCTGCCTGCGAAAATATACATTTGGGATGAAACGCTCCGGGATGGCGAACAAACCCCGGGCGTCACCCTCAATATTAATGAAAAATTGGATATTGCTAAGTTATTAGATGAGATTGGCATCGATATTATCGCCGTGGGATATCCTGCCGTGAGTGAAGATGAAAAAAATGCGGTCAAAGCACTGGTAAAAGAAAATTTTAAACATGCGAAGATAGCAGCCCCCGCACGAACCGTAAAACTAGATATTGATGCCTGTATCGAGTGCGAAATTCCCGAAATTCCTATCTTCTACCCTGTGAGTGAGTTAGCCCTCAATTTGGTTCTAAACAAGTCCCAGGAGGAGGCGTTTGAGGACATTACTAACGCTATCCAATATGCAAGGGATCATGGAATTATTACAGATTTTGTGTTGATGGATGCTACTCGAACCTCTTTTGACCAGCTGAAGAAATTTTGTCAAGTCGCCATCGATGCAGGGGTGGATAAAATCGTGGTGGCCGATACGGTGGGCTGTATGGGGCCAGTCGCTATGAAATATTACATTCATACCTTAAAAGAATACTTGGATCAATTGGGTGGAACTCCCCTATCAATCCACTGTCACAATGATCTTGGGTTAGCCCATGCGAATACCTTAGCGGCTCTGGAAGAAGGAGCCAATTATCCCCATGTCTGTGTGAATGGATATGGCGAACGAGCGGGGAACGCTCCCTTAGAAGAGTTAGTGACCAGTTTATACTTTCTTTATGGAATAAAAACCGTTAATTTAGAGAAATTATATGAGCTAGCCAATATGGTTGAAGCCTACTTTGGACACCCCCTAGCTACCCATAAAGCAATCGTAGGAGTGAATTCCTTCTCTCATGAATCCGGGCTTCATATTAACGCCATTTTATCAGGCGGACCTATTGCCATTGAACCGTTCCCTCCCAAATTGGTCGGACGCGAGCGCAAATTCTATATGGGCAAATTCTCCGGGCGTTCAACTATAAAATATATTCTTAAAATTGCGCGGCTTCAAGTAACGGATCAGGAAATTTATGAGATTTTACAACGAATTAAAACCCGTCCTGGAACGCTCACCAAGGAAGAATCATTAAAAACAATGCAGGCTATTAAAGATAAAGTAACTAAAGCCTATTCTGGTATTAATCCTCTCGAATTTTGGAAAATTGTTGAAGATGTGACCGGAAAAAAACCCAAAGATGAACGTCTGTATGGTCAAATTTATTGATTCAATCACTCAAACACATAGACCTGAATTTTATGACTTCGCTCCAAAACAAATTGAGTTCCCTCTTTCGAGAGATGAATAACTTCCTTTCTGACAAGAAATTAATTTCACGCCTTGAACTTTACTTGAAAATAAGAGAATTGATCTCATCGTTCATGTTTTCAGATACAGAAAAGAAAGAATGTGAAACCCTCTACGAATATCCCCTGGAGCAGTTTCTCTTCCTGAGTGTAACCACTGGCATCCCCTCCTCCTTTCAAGTTCCCGTATTCGATGAGAAATTAATGTATAAGGAAACTTTGCTCTATTATCCACATACTTTTACGCCATCAAATGACATTTTAGAAAAAACCTATGAAAGGGTTTGCCAATTGCAATTGGAACGTTTAAAACAGATTATCACAAAAAAACTTATCCAAATTGAATATAACATCAATGAAATTAGTTCAGATTATATAAGAGCCTCTCGAGCGCCACTCGAATTGAACTGTCATTTATTTTGCTCGATCGTGAAGCTAATTGAAATGATCAAATATTTAGAATTAACCCAAAATGATGCCTTAATCATTCCTCCCGGTACTACAATTAAACCATTCCTCGAATTCTACCAGCAATATTCAAACCGTCTTCTCTTAAAGGGAACCAGCGTTTGGCTCGTTGATACCGAAACTGAAACGATGAACACATTCATCGGCATTCCTAAAGATAAAAAATTACTCGCATTCTTCACTAAATCCGAATTAGCTACCCAAATCGAACGGCTTTGGCGTCCTACCATTTCTGAAGACTTTTAAGAAAAAAAATTGAAAATCTCTCTCCTTTTTACTGAACCTTTGAAAACGGCATAACCTTAAATAGTCATATTTTCTTAATTAACCATGGATAGGGGTGTAACTATGAGAAAAAAGATGGCAAAGGTAAAAATTTTATTAAAACAAAATTGGATTTGGCTTTTTGTAGTGTCCGGATGGTTTTTAGTCAATTATGTCGTCTTCTTTATTTTAACGGGAGGCAATTTTTCCGAAGCACTAACTTATACCTTCTTCTTTGGCGAAATGCTTGTTCCATACGGCCATTTCTATCAAATTATGTCAGATTTCATCATTTTCGGCTTACTTATCGGCCTGGTCACCATTGGACTTTATCGGAACTATCATCCGAAACAAACGTGCCTAGCCCTTTCTAAGGCTATGAAAAACCACACAATAATTATCGGCTACTCCCATTTGGGTCAAAGAATTCGGAAGTATTTACTTAAGAAAAATAAAAAATATGTGGTTATTGAAGAGAATGAGCAACTTATTGAAGGCCTTATTGAGAATGAAGAGCCAGTCATTGTCGGAAAACCTTTTAAAATGGAGGTTTTCGAAAATGCCAATGTCAAAGCAGCGAAATTGGTATTGTTCACGCAAAATGACCTTGAAATCTTGGTGGTCGGAACTAATTTAACTAGAGATGTGAATAAAACGGGCAAGATCGTATGCCGGTGTTTTGATGATTCACTGGCACAAATCCTAGAGAAGCAGCTACAATGTAAGGTCATCTCAACTTCATTATTTGCGGCAGATTTCATTATCACGGAGGTCGATAAATTGAAAGCCAAAAACATCCTCTTGATTGGGTGCACCCACACCACGCGGAGATTACTACAGAAGTTTAAGGATAGAAACATCACTTATAAACTCATTGAACGCAATCGAGAAGCTGTTGAAGATTTAATCGATGAAGAACCCGTTATAATCGGCGATTCAAAAGATAAAGATGTTTTAAAAGAAGCCGGGGTTGCTTCCGCTGATCTCGTCATTATCTTAATCGATACGGTTACAGAAATTTTATTAACTGCTGATTCAATCCGGGAATTAAATAAAAATTGTGCTCTGATTGGTCGATTCTTCCACGAGGAAGTCGCTGAAATTCTTGAAAAGCCTCCCTTCAATGCCCTGGTTATCTCCACGTCAAAACATACGTTAGAAAAACTGATTGAAATGGGTATTTTTACCGATCTCTAATTTTTTTTAAATTCCTTGCTTTTCTAATTTTTTTCTCTTTTCCTGATGCAGATTATTTACTTGTTCTTTCATCTTTCGGAATCGTTCGCCATGAAGCGGGTATAATAAGAGGAATACCAGCATTCCCACTACCAGTAATGCAGGGAGTACTGAAGCGGCAATTTTGATTCCGAACAACGCACTCGGGGATTGATGGGTGCCTGTTCCCTCTATATAGCCGGATATAACTAAGATAAACATGACCGCAGCCACACCCAGCGATTCTGCCGGCTTTGAAACCACTGCATTTATTCCATAAAACATGCCTTCCCTTCGTTGATTAGTTTTTAGTTCATCTTCATCGACGATATCTCCAAACATGATATTGAACATTAAATTATACGTGGAGATGCCTGTGGCGGCTAAACCCACCGCAATTAGGAGTACAATAAATTCTTCGGTGAAAAAAATGATAATGAACCCTATCAATGAAATTAAACCCATTAGTATGACCGTTTTTCTGCTTCCGTATTTTCTATTCAAATAATACGCCACTGGAACAACCGCTACACCAGCTAACCCGGGAACTGCAAGCGTGATCAGAGCAAGAAATCCAGTCAATTCCAAATAATGATCAATGTAATAGATCATTATGGTTGCCACTGCCGCTCCTAACCACATCGCAATGAAATTAAATACCAACAGCATAAGGAAGGGTCCCGATTTTAAGCTGGTGATAATAGATTTCAAAACACCCAGCGGTTTTTCTTCCGAGGGATGTAGTTCCGGGCGCTCTTTAAAGAAAAAAGCAGGGATCGCACAAGTGACCATAATTGCAATAGCGATAAAAAACATCGCCATTTGCCAGGGGACCGAACTCGGATTGACTAATTTAGGTGAGGCCTCCTCGAGTAAAATTAATGGAATAAGTAAGGTCGCCACACTGGGCACGAGATTAATAAAAAACCCCACTATTTGCACCTTCATCCGTTCATTGGGATTGATGGTCATTTGAGGAAGTAGCGCCATATAAGCCATGATATAGATGGTAAAGAACGTATCATAAATCATCAACGATATCAATAAGAACCAAAACCAAGCAATTTGACCAGTTCCAAACGGGAACCACATTAATAAAAAAGCAGCCCCCAGCCCGAAACTTGTCCACCTCATCCAAGGAATTCGCTTGCCCAGCTTCGATTTCGTACGGTCCATAAGGTAACCGAATATAGGATCATTAATGGCATTCCAGACGCCATATAAGAGAAATGCGATGCCTATATAAGCGGGATTTAATCCAATTTTATCCGTATAGAAAAATGAAATATATGCGAAAAATGCTACGACAAAGGTAAAGCCAATATTTCCAAACCCATATGTTATTTTCGCTTTCCCAGGAACTTTCTCTAATTCTGAAAATTCTACCATGGCTTTCCCTTGCAGTTTTTTGGGTTCACAATTTTTTAGTAATGCGTGCTTTTTATAAAATTCTAAATCCGGTCTAATATCTTTTTTTAGCGAATTTTGCCGAGACTAATATAGGAGAAACCGTGGATTAAGGAAAATCAGAATAATGCAAAAAAAAGGTCGAGTGATGGTATTTGAATGTAGAAAATGTGGTAGAGACTAAAAAATTGATACAGCAATTGA
>CAYGYC010000229.1:0-7437 GCA_964353755.1 uncultured archaeon
CACGCCGTGGAACCCCGAGACCGGCCGCAAGATGGAGGCCGCCGCCGACGGCTCCACCAAGGTGCTCCGCCAGATGGAGCCGGGCATGATCGCCAGCCTCGGCGCCGATGAGGAGGTCGACCAGTTCGGCGCCAAGCGCCCGGGCAACCAGTTCACGCCGTTCGTCGAGATGGGCCTGACCATGGTCGGCGCGACCATCGGCGTGCCGCTGCCGCTGGCACTGCTGGACTTCAAACGGCTGAACTACTCCAACGCGCGAACCATGCTGCTCCAGATGTGGCAGACCTGGCAGATCTGGCACCGCAGCACCGTAGTGCCGGCCTGGCAGTGGGCGTACCAACGCTGGCTGCTCAAGGAGATCGCCGCCAGCCCGACGTTGCGGGCACGCGACGACGCCTTCAGCGTCAAGTGGCTGCCCCGCCGCTGGCCCTGGGTGGACCCGCTTAAGGAAGTGCAGGCCCTCCGCGAGGAGATCGCCCTTGGCACCGCGACGCTGACAGATCAGCTCGAACTATGCGGCTACACGCGCGAGGAATACCTGGCCGAACGAGGCGCGGAACTGCGCGACTACGAGGCCGCCGGCGTGCCCACAACCAGCGTCGGCGGCCAGCCGGTCAAGACGACGGCCGGGGAGCCGGAAAATGAGGAACCCGGAACCCGGAACCCGGAACCCGGAAACGGCGACGGCCAGGACCCGGACAACCCCGACGAGAACGAGGAGAACCTGCCGTGAACGACCAGATCCACGACAAGGCGATACTGGCCGGTCTGCTGGACAGCTACTGGGCGATGGAGCCGCAGATCCTCGGCCGGCTCAGCCAGGTGATCCTCCGCCACGCCGCGGGCGTCAAGATCGACGGGGCCGAGATCGCCGCCATCGTCGCGGCACGCCCCGACGGCGGACAGACCATCACCGAGATGCAACGCCGCGGCCGGACCGCGATCCTGCCGATCAGCGGCGTGCTGGTCAAGCACAGCTACCTCGTCAACGGCGACAGCCAGCCGCGAGGCACCTCCACGCTGGATACCCGGGCGAAACTCGACGCGGCCATGGCAGACACCACCATCGAGCGAATCGTGATGCTGGTGGACTCGCCGGGCGGCAGCGTGTTCGGGATCGCGGACCTCGCCGACGCCATCCGCAAGGCCGACGCGATCAAACCCATCATCGCCATGATCGAGGACGTCGGCGCATCGGCCGCCTACTGGCTCGCCAGCCAGGCGCGAGCGGCGTACGTCAACGCCACGGCCATGGCCGGGTCTATAGGCGTGTATACGATCCTGATGGATGACAGCCGATGGGCCGACCAGAGGGGGCTGCGGTTCGACCTCATCAAGGCCGGCCAGCACAAGGGGATCGGCGCCATCGGCCAGCAGATCACGCAGGATGACCGCAACGTGGTGCAGGATGAGATCGATGCGATCTACGAGCAATTCATCAACGCCGTGGCCGGCGGCCGAGGCATGAACACCGATGCGGTCAGGCAACTGGCCGACGGCAAAATACACATCGGCCAGGCCGCGGTGGACCTGGGACTGGCCGACGGCGTGACGACGCTCGACGACCTGCTGGCCGCGCTGGAAGCGGACCAAACCACCAAGGGGCGGATGAAATCAAGCGGCAGACCGGATGGTCCGGCGGGCCGAGATGCAAAGAAAACGCCAATCCCAAAAACCGTCCCGGCGTGCCGGGACAACAAGGAGCGACACATGGCAGACGAAACCCAAACGGCGCCGCCGGCGGATAACGCGGGCGCTGGTCTCATCGAGACGGTGTTCAGCGAAACGGCCATCCGCGAGGCCGCAACCAAGGACGCCAACGCCGCCGCCGCACAGAGAACGCGAGACCTGGCCGCCGTGCTTGGCAACCGCACCGAACTGCTGATGAGCTGCATCGCCGACGGCCTCGACGTGACGGCAGCCAAGGCGCGGCTCGCCGACGTGCTGACCGCCGAGAACAAGACCCTCGCCGTGCAGCTCGCGGCCGCCAACACCAAGACGGGCGAGATCGCGGCCGAACTCGCCAGCCTCAAGGACCTGGCGGCCAAGGCCGGCATCAAGCCGCTGAAGCTCAGCGGCACCGCCGATGACTCGGCCGTGGGCGACGCCGGCGACGCCGGCGGATACGAGGCCCGCATAGCCGAACAGATCGCCGCCGGGGCCAAACCCGCACGCGCCCGCATCGAGGCAAGCAAACAGTTCCCGGCGGAACACAAGGCGTGGATCGCCGCGCAACAGCCGGCGAAGAAGTAGCCGGTGAAGGCTACAGGCTTCAGGCTACAGGCTACAGGCTTCAGGCTACAGGCTTCAGGCTTCAGGCTACAGGCTTCAGACTACAGGCTTCAGGCTACAGGCTTCAGGCTACAGGCTTCAGGCGCGGCAGAAACGGAAAGATGAAACATCGGGCCCAGCGCAGAGATCGCCGGGCACGCAGAGACAACCAACCTCCAGAGGAGAACGCAATGACAACGCAATACGACAGCGGGTTCGCGACGTTCATCGCGAGCAAGGCCCTGGCGATATTCCGCCGGGTCAAGATGTCCAGCACCACCAATCGCACCATCACGTACGCCGACGCCGGCGAGGAATACCTCGGCGTCACCCAGGCGGCCGCCGCGGCAGCCGGCGACCCTGTCACCGTCAAACTCTTCAACTCGCCCGGCACGTTCAAGGTTGAGGCGGCCTCGGCCATGGCCACCCGCAACTGCGCGGTCTACGGCGCCGCCGACGGCAAGGTTGATGACGCCGCCAGCGGCAACCAGATCGGCCTGGCACTGGACACCGCCAGCGGCGCCGGCGCGATCATCGAGATGGCGGCCGTCCTGGACGCCGGGATCATCGGCGAACGCACGTTCGGCAATGTGCTGTCCGGCGGCAGCTACCAACTCACCCACGCCGTGTCCACAACGAAAAACTACCCCCTTGGCACCAAGCGCGAATCCAACGACGGCCGGATCTGGCGATATTCCAAGGCGCTCGGCGTTGCCCATGCCGGCTTCGGCGCGTGGTTCGACGCGCCGGTCACCATCAGCCACGCCCTGCCGACACAGACCGGCGCGGCAACCGGACTGGCAGGCTGCTCGGTGGTCAAGGTCACCGTCGACTCCAACGACGGTTTCACCGGCAACGGCAGCCTGGCGGCCGATGAACTCGTTGGCGGGTACATCGTCATCGGCAACGGCGGCGGCGGCGAGGCCACCGTCCAGCAGCGAATAATCACCGCCAACACCGCCGTGGCGGCCAGCGGCGGAACCACATTTATCACGCTGGACGCCCCGCTGACGATCGGCGTTTCCGGGTCGGACTACTGCGAGGTCATCGACAACCCATGGGGCCACATGCGAGGCGGCCTGACCAGCGCATCCGGCGAGAAGGCAAGCTTTGGCGGCGTGCCCGCCAGCCTGACGGCCGCAAATGATTATTTCTGGCTCCAGAGCGAAGGCCCGTCCTGGGTGTGCCCCAACAGCAACCCCGGCAGCAGCGCCGCGGATCGCACCGTCTACTGGAATGCCAACGGCACGGTCATCGGCGGCGAGGACGCAACCGTCGAGAGCGGACGACAAAGGGCCGGGTACATCATGGAGAACTCGGCGGCCGGCGACGGCCCGCCGTTCGTCTACCTGCAAATGGAGTAGCGGCAACACAAGCACGCGCAACGCCGGCGGCGATGGATCGCCGCCGGCGGGTGAACGAGAGAACGAGACAACCAACCCGCCTGCGCGACTACGCCACGGCGGGCAAACCATCATGCGAAGGAGCGAACGATGCCCAAACTTACAAGCGGAGCGACGTACCGCCCGGAACTGGCCGGGGCAGTGCGAGAGTACCAGACCCAGAACGCGATCGACCTCCAGTTCATCGGCAGCCTGGTTCTGCCGGAAGCACCCCTGCCGCTGGCCGAGGGCACCTACCCGGTTTTGAAAAAGGAAAACTTCCGCAAGGTCGTCGAGACCGCCAGATCGCCGGGCGCGGCCTTCAACCGCGGCGACTGGACGTGGGATAAGCAGAACTACGTCTGCCTGGAAAACGCCCACGAGATCCCGATGGACACCAAGGAGGCCGAGAAGTACGCCGACGTGATCGACTACGAGGAAGAGTCGGCCATCGGCGCGGACTTCGTCGTCCGCCTGGCACACGAGCGGCGAGTGGCCGCGGCCGTGATGAACGCCATCACCTGGACGGCCACCAACGCCGCCGTCGACTGGGACACCATCGCAACCAGCACGCCGCTGGTGGACATCGACGTGGCCGCCAACAAGCTGGAGGACAAGCTCGGCACGCCCCGCAACCGGCTCAGCCTGATCCTGCCGAGGTCCAAGTGGCAGGCCCTCCGCAACGCCACCACCGTGCTCAACGCGCTGAAGGAATGGAACTCGGGCATTACAAACCGCATGGGCATCCAGCAGCAGGTGCTGGCACAGTACCTGGACGTCAAGGAGATCCTCGTCGGGGCCAGCAGCTATGACTCCGCCAACGAGGGCATCACCCAGAGCCTCAGCCAGATCTGGCCTGCCCAGTACGGAATGCTGGCACTGCTGGCGCCCGGACCCCAGGCCCCGCGGCAAACGCTCTGCCTTGGCCGCACGATCCGGTGGACATCCGGCATGCCGGACTTCGTCACCATCGAAACCTACGATTCCAAGGACACCGACAGCCTGATCGTCCGTGCCCGCCAGTTCACCGACGAGATCATCATCGCCAGCTTCGCCGGCGAGCTGATCGATCTGGATCGCGCGACGTAGGCGAAGAACAACAGGCTTCAGGCTTCAGGCCGCAGGTAGAAGCAAAAGCAGGAAACCGCGAAGCCCTTGCCGGATCTGAAGCCTGAAGTCTGAAATCTGAAGCCTGGTTTCAGAATCCTGTTTCCCGTGTGCGGGAACCCGGCGGCGACGGGAACGGATGCCCGCCGCCGGCCGGGGCCCGACGTGGAAGAATTGCGGATTGCGGATTGCGGATTGCGGAATCCGCCGGCACACCAGACGCGGAGATCCGGGCATGAGCGTAGATCAACAGCTCGAGCGGATCGAAGACAAGCTGACCGAGATCAGCAAGGACCTGTCCACGATCAAGGCCAACCAGGCCAGCGACCTCCAGCGGTTCAAGCAGATCGACGAACGTTTCCACAGCGGCGCCTTGACCGCCATGGCGGATCTGAAATTGCACACCGCCAACTGCGCGGTCAAGGGCCAGGTGACGAACCTGGAAAAGAGATTCGACGCCGCCGACAACACGGCCCGCGGGGCCTGGTGGGCCGGCGGAAAAATGTGGGCGGCGATGGTCGCCGTCCTGGTTCTGGTGGACCTGGCGTACAAACTCGTCCAGGCCATGAAACAATAAGCAAAAAGAAGGCTTCAGGCTTCAGGCTACAGACTACAGGAACGGCAACGACAACGAAACGGCGAGCGGGCGCAAGCGCGAGGACCTGAAGCCTTGAGCCTGGAGCCTGAGCCTTTCAAGGAGTACACGCATGCGCGGCACCGTAAAGTGGTTCAACGAGCAAAAGGGATTCGGGTTTCTGACCGGCACGGACGGCAAGGATGCATTCCTGCACGCCAGCAACCTGCCGGAGACTATCGACGGCGGAGAACTCACCGACGGCCGGGCCGTCGAGTTCGAGGTCGAGCAAGGTCCCAAGGGACCGCGAGTCAAAACAATCAAGCTGCTTGCATCGACGGCGGCGATCCTGCTCCTGGCGGGCACGATGCTGATTCCGGGCCTGATGCTCACGGGCTGCAACGACCTCCATGCACGCGGAGCGATGGCGGTCGTTATCGACAACAACGCGCAAAACGCCGCCGAGATCAAGCCGCAGGCCGTCGCGGGCAACCTGACGATGGATAAGTGCATCGCGACGATGGCGGAAAACGAGGCGGCCTTTGCCCTCTACGCCGCCGCCAAGACGCTGAACTGGTTCGACTACGCCTTCGGCGATAAGACGATCTGGTGCAACCCGACCTACGCGGCGCTGCTGGACAATACCGCCGCCCTGGCGAACGAGACCACGACACAGGCGACGACCCGGCCGGCCGCGTGGTGTAATGGGATCGTGGCCGTCGAGTCCAGCGTGCTGATAAAAGTCAAACAGGCAAAAGACGGGAAGAAGGAGTAAGGCGATGACGCTGCCAGAACTGCTCGCGAAGCTGCCAAAAGAAGCACAGGCCATCGGCATTCAGTATGGCCCCGATGTGCTGAGAATGACGATCGACGACGCCAGGGCGTGGCTGAATTATGTTTTCCTCGGCGACTACATCAGCGCCTACAAGCTCTACCTGAAGGCGGCGGGCACCGATCTGCTGGCCGAGTGGGGCAAGGTCGAGGCCGACTGGCAGGCCGCCAACGAAAAGAACGCCGCCAAACTGGCGCTTTCAAACGAGATCGCGATGGCCGTGGCTAAAGGACTGCTGATGCTGGTGCTTGCCATGGTGGGCCTTTAACGCCGCCATCGCATGGAAACTCCTCGTGAGGATGTGGATCATGGATAAGAAACAACTCATCCTGTGGCTGGCGGCGATCCTGGGCCGCGGCGTGGCGTGGATCCTTACGGCCAAGCTCGGCATGGCCGCCGCCGAGGCCGGAACCACCGCCGAGGGGATCGGCGCGGCCCTTGGCGCGCTGGCCCTGGCCGGCGTGACGATCTACACCAGCGTCAAGGGACGGCAAAAACTGCTGGCGACGGAACCGCCACAGAAAAAGTAAGGCGGAACCTGGAACCTGGAACCTGGAACCCGGAGACCGGAACACGGCCTGTCCAAGTTACCGGTTCCTAATACCCGGTTCCGCCATTTCCGGCGGAGCGGAGCGACGCGACCTATGGCTACCGACAGGGCAATCAGACAACTGGCGATGCTACACGGCCTCGGCCTGACCGAGAACGTTAGCTACCTGATCGCGGGCGAGGATGCACGAACCATACAGGCCACCGTCGACCGCGGCGGAATGGAAGCCTACATGCAAGGTATGGCGCCAGGCATCACGGCGGCGGTCCTCAACGACGCATCCGCGGGAATCGACGCGGCGACGCTGGACGTCGGCACAGACCGGCTCGAGGTTGCCGAACGCATCGGCGGCGAGGCAAAGGCACGTGGAATACAGAGAATCATCAGCCAGGATGCGGACTGGCTGGTGCTGGCGGTGATGTAGGAAAAGAAAGGCTACGGAAGAAGGCTACAGACTTCAGGCTACAGGCTACAGGTAAAAGCAAAAGAAAGGCTACAGACTTCAGGCTACAGGCTACAGGTAACAGCAAAAGAAGTAACGGCTCCCGGCGCGCCGGGATTGCCGTACCTGAAGCCTGAAGCCTGAAGCCTGAAGCCTGAAGTCTGAAGCCTGAAGCCTAATGATATGAGAATCCAAACCCCGAAAATCCGGCTGCCGCGAACCGAGCAGACGACGAGTTACGCCGCCGGCGGCGTTAGGAAACTTACAATATGCCAAACG
>CAYGYC010000230.1:0-7413 GCA_964353755.1 uncultured archaeon
CCGAACGTAGGACCTCCCTCCGATGAATCGAGTGGTGTGCCTCAAGATACTACTCCACCCCCCTCAATAACTGGTGGTTCTATTACGGTCATTTATGAAGGGAATCAATTGAATATCACCTGGAACCCGAGCCCGGCCCCTGATTTAGTCAATTACAAAGTGTATCGGAGCACCATTTCTGGCTTCACTCCTGGACCTGCTAACCTCATTGCCACTCCTACCCTTAACTGTTACTTGGATTCGGGTTTATCGGATGGTATGACATATTATTATAAGATTTCGGCGGTGGATGAAGTGCCAAACGAGAGCCCCCCTACGGCTATAATTATAACCGACCTCGGACCCGATCCACCACCCCCAGTAACTGGGGTTATGATCACCGTTACTCCAACAGGCAATCAATTAAATATTACCTGGACCAAAAGCACAGCCCCCGATGTGGTCAACTATAAGATCTATCGTTATACTGTGCCAGGTTTTCCGGCTACCCCCGTCTACTTAATTGCCTCGACCACAAGAAATTATTACTGCGATACCGATCTGACCGATGGGGTAACCTATTACTATCGCATTACAGCAGTCGATGGAGTGCCTAACGAAGGCCCCCCTTCTTTCCAAGCGAGTGGCACATCGCAGGATACGACCCCGCCACCTCAAGTAACGGGGATTATAATCACCGTAATTCCGACAGGGAACCGATTGAATATTACTTGGACTAAAAATACAGCCCCTGATGTGGTCGAATATAAGGTCTATCGTTATACTCTGCCAGATTTTGCGGCTACCCCCTTCTTCTTTATTGCCTCGACCACAAGAAATTATTACTGCGATACAGGTCTGACCGATGGAGTAACCTATTGGTACCGCATTACAGCAGTCGATGAAGTGCCTAACGAAAGCCCACCTTCTTTACAAGCGAGTGGCACACCGCAGGATACGACCCCGCCACCTCAAACTACCGGACTTAGAATTAATGCGACCCCTAATGTGAATAAGCTCTCCCTTTCATGGGATGCCAGCCCCGCCCCAGATTTATATGGTTACTGCATATATCGTAGTTCTCCTAATTTCTCATGGATGCTGATCGATTCTCGAACCGTGAATTATTACAATGAGACCGGATTAGTAGACAGCCAGACTTATTGGTATAAGATTTCGGCCTATGATGAAGTACCGAATTATGGATTAAACTCAACACCCGTTGTAGCCGTACTTCAAGACACGATGGCGCCGCCCAAGGTAACTGGCGTAACCCTTTTTATTGATCCACAAGGATCTGCTCTGAATATTAGTTGGACGGCGAGTATGGCATCCGATTTGGCTTATTATAAAATATATAGAGGGATAATCCCGAAATTTCCACCTGAGTTGAAATATTTTATTGCGACTTCTACTTCAAATTATTTCATTGATACGAATGTAATGATGAACATCACCTATTTTTATCGAATTACCGCAGTGGATACATCAGGAAACGAGGGCATCGCCTCTGATATGCAAACTTATCCTTTTATTTTCCGTCCGGGTTCTTATCAGCAGGTAAATTTTAATGTTTGGATACAAAATCGGACTTCATATCTTGACATTACAATCCTATTTAGAGGCTTTTATTATTTCTCAAATTGGGGTGAAGTAAAAAGGAATGGCTCCATTTTAATCGCAAATTCTGAGATTTGGCGGTCAAGAGGGACCTCAACAGATGCTTTTGATTTAATAGATTCTGATATGACACTTTTTCACACGTTTGAGATCGGCTATTTGGAGACGGGATATTATACTTTTTTCTTTAAAGCATGGGGTCAAGAAGTGAAGAATGTACTATTTTATGTTCGGAATAATATAACCTATATCTCCCCGCAACAGGTCAGGGGAGTTAAAATAATTAATGAAGGCACGGGCACTATCCTGAATATCAGCTGGAATTTTAATTCTGAGCCGGGTATTAATTATAAGATTTATAGAAGCACTTTAGCAAATTTCTCAAATAGTCCTAACAATTTAATTGCCTCTATTGGCACCAATTTCTATCAAGATACGGAATTAATCGAATATCAAACCTATTATTACCACGTTACGGCGGTTGATAGAAATGGTTACGAGGGTCCTCCATCAGATATCTCTTCTGGTATCCCTCTTGATATCAAACCCCCGGCAGCTCCGACCATCAATGGTTTCCTATCATCTCGCGATGTCATTATCTTTGTTACTCCACCGCTCGATACTGATGTGTGCTTTTTTAAATTATATCGAGCCCGGCAAAGTGGTGGACCATACGAATTTCTAGGAATTTATGATTTTACGGCAAATCCAATTGTTATTATCGTGAGAAACGATTGGAATGATAATTTACAGGATTTGCCTGTTATTCCCGATAATCTAAACACTACTCAGTTGCCCAATATATCTTTAAATTATTATTATGTGGTTACTGCAGTTGATGAAAAGTTTCAGGAGAGCCAATTCTCAAATGAGATTTATTTGGGCTTGCCACCGCTTTCTCCCCCTGCTTGGCTTAGGATTATCGATAATGGGAATGGTGATTTACAAATAACATGGAATATCAGTAATTCGTGCCCGAATGTTATTGGTTACCGGATTTATCGAAAGAATGCATTGGAAACTAGTCCGACACTAATTGCGACTATTTCGGGAGGTACAATTAACTCTTATAACGATTATGGCGTCCCAAACGGGAATTGGACCTATTATATTACCAGTCAGGATATTTATGGTCGTGAAAGTTCCTTTTCCGAGCCCAATCTAATAAGAATCAATGATATCGTGGCCCCAGGACCTCCTACTAATTTGAGATATGAGATCAACGGGCTAAATCTGACCCTGATATGGGATTACCCCCTTGCTTCAAATTGCGGAGCTGACATCTTCTGTTATAGAATTTACATTCTAACCAAGAATAGTAATAATTTTACTGAGTTGATGCTATGTGGAACCATCTTTGGGCGGTTGAATACGAGATTTTGCCTGAATAGCCCAGACCGAAATTTATATTATTTCAGCGTTGTTGCATATGATGAGAATAATTACGGAAGTGCCCCCGCCAATTTCACCCTAAGTTTAGGAAATTCTGTTTCGTGGATCTTGCCCATAATTGAAATTTCAGATAATGGACAAATAGAAATTTGCATTAGATTACAGAATTGTACTTGGATTTACCAAATCCAGATGAAATATACTCTTAATGGGGGAATCTCCCACATAATTTATATGACTTGTACGGATTCCTTCTCCAATCAAACGCTGGTATTGAAAGGAATTATCCCATCACAGGCGCCCGGAACCGTAATCAATTTTACTTTTCTAATCAGTGATGGCTGGGGCAACTCGGTTGTAACTCCTTATTACTCGTTTAGAGTACCTTCTGACAAAATTAATCCGGATCCTTGGCCAATAGGAATTTCTATTTTCATAATTGGAGCAATCTGTGCCGCTAGTCTCTATACGATTTCATCCGTGCGGAAATATCGAACCGAACGAGAGATAAAATCGCTCTTAGAAAAAGTGATTAAATCACCGATCACTCCCAATTTCGTCGATCTTGATGTATTACAAGAAAATAAGTCGCTTGAATGTGAGAGGGAAAATCGGGCGCAACAACCCATTGAATTAGTCGAAATAGAATCCCCTCAATATGAAATGCAGAATTGGGAACAACAATCCCCTGAACTAATCGAAATGGAATCAATTGAATATGAAGAGCAAAAGACAGAACAAAAAGCAGATCAATTGAATCAAAATGATGCCTTAAATAATAAATCTTTACATATTATTACAGATCAATTCGAAGAATTTAAACCCGTGATCCTATTTAAAATTTTTAATGCTTTTCAGAAAGCATTCCCCCTTCTACGACATGCCTTTGCGGAAGAAAATAAGATCATGTATATTCTTGAACTAAATTCACTTTCCCGAGAGGAACAATTTGCGTTTTTTAAGAACCTTATTACGAGGAATTCGGAAATAGAAATACGATTACAATTGAATAATCTAATGGTTGAACTCAACAATACCGAACTCAATGATCCCTGGGACGTACTTTTACCAAAACTCAATACTTGCATTGACTTGGCGCAGATCATAGACGACAGGGAATTCCTTACAGATGTATTTCTACTAATAGTTCTAATTCAGAGTTCATTTGGTTGATTCTTCGCCTGCAGAAACGATTTTTGAAGTCAACTCCGTGTCTGTTTTACCCGTCCTCCACTTCTTTATGGCAGTCATGAAAATAATGCCTATAATGATAATAGCGATCGCTACGAGTTGTAAATTAGTGATTTTGGTAAAGGGACTCATGATAATAAACGATTCAAACACTACCGGAATAATAATATAGCTCGAATTGTACGCGGGAACTAATTTGGAGGCATCCGCCTTATGAACAAATCCCCACTGCGTGATTAAAAATCCTAAAAAGCCAATGCCAAACGAGATGGCCACAATCCAAATATTCCCTTCCTGGAGCCCTGTGTGTTTGAATATATTATCTATTGCTCCACAAGACCCTGCGACCAGTCCAAAAATCAAGGAAATAGCAGTTTTAGTGAAATAGGAGAAGAGCAACATTGTGGTTAACACAATCGCGGAGGAAATCATGAGTACATAAAAGGCATTAAAATTTACCACGGGGGTTCCAATTTCAGGGCGCATAAATAAAAGAACTCCCACACAGATGGTTCCAAAAATGATTAACCCCGACCCAATCCAATCCCATGGGGTCATTTTCTCTTTGAGAATTCTAATGGAATAAAACAATAAAAGAACTAGTCCAATCCCAAAGACGGATACATAGACGCTGGCGGGCGCAAAATAATTCCCGCAGAGCTGCCAAACGAGTTGAGTATTATTCAATGCAAATCCGATAAACCAAATTAACGGCTTTTTCCCTTTTTGCTGTTTCGACATCTTGCGATCGAAGAGATCAATCCCATGCCGTTCCATTGCTTTAGCCAAATGAAGTGTGGTGGTCCCAATCAACCCAAAAAGTAATCCCATGGCAATGGCGAATGGATCTAACAAAGTTAACCCTTTAACCTATTTCTTTTGGGTTCTCGCTCCATTATTTATCATGCGACGCTTGATATACCTGAACTCCCAGAAAGGCAAAAATTTAGCCATAAAATACCTCATATATACCTAAAATTCCAGATGATTGAAGTTCCACATGATTTTTCATAAATATTTAGTAAATTTATCTATATCGATTTTAGCCAGTTTTAAGATTCCTTTTAAAGTACCTATCTTTAATTCTGGGTGCATAGGTACGACGGTACCAACTTTCCCTTCAGGGGTCATTTTTGAAACTCTAACATGACTTCCAGTCCGACCACTTATTTTAAAACCGAATTTATTACAAAGAATTCTGAGCACCGTTTCGCCAGATACTTTTCTAAGTTTTGACAATGGAACCTACTTCGAAAGTGGTTATTAGCGATCTTTTGGATTCTTTAAGAGGGAATTCTTCTAAATATAACTCCGTGGCCTCTTTAAGGTTATTTACAGCTTCTTCTATTGTCCTTCCTTGACTGAATGTACCAACCTCTGGACACTCTGCTACATACATGTCTTCTTCCTTATATATCACGGCTGTAAACGTTTGCATTTTTATCATCTAAATTATAATGAGATTAACTAATTATGTAATGATAATCTAATCCAATTTTTAAATTCTATCAATTGTTTTTAAATTGACTTTGATTTCTTAATAATCTTTCAGTGAGAAGAGTTCAATTTTGCGATTCCGATTAATCTATTGTGACTAAAGTTCCCGCCCTAATTCTTCTCGCGCGATGATCAACCGTTGAATCTGGTCGGTTCCGCCCCCGATCTGCATCAATTTCATATCGCGAAAGTATCGCTCCACCGGATATTCCTTCGTATACCCATCGCCGCCGCAAATTTGGATCGCATTCAGGCAGATCTGAATTCCATGCGAGGCGGCAAACAATTTGGACATGGCGGCTTCTTTAAACGGATTGCCCCCCGCATCAATGCGTTTGCAGAGTGTGTACAGCATGAGCCTGGCTGCGTAACACTCGGTCACCATATCGGCAATCATATGCCGGATCGCCTGAAAATTAGCAATGGGCTGTCCGAATTGAACCCGTTTCTTGGCATACTCTTTAGCCGTTTTAATAGCACCTTGCATTAACCCTGTTGCTTCAGCAGTAGCAGTGGCTCTTTCGGTCACAAACATCTTCATTAAAATATTAAATCCCTCATTTAATTTTCCAATTAAATTTTCTCGGGGAATTCGGACGTCCTCAAATTTCAACTGCGTATTGTGAACCCCTCGCATTCCCATGAGATCATGCCGTTTCTCCACAGTTAAACCCGGTGTCTCAGGTGGCACAATCAAGCAGCTCATTCCCAGTTGCGGGCGAGGCGCTTTCGGATTTGTAATTGCCCACACGGTATGCTGCCCCAAGCCGCCATTAGTGATGAATCGTTTCATCCCATTTATTACCCACTCGTCCCCCTCTAAAATCGCTTTCGTCTCCATCCGAGCCGTATCCGACCCCACCTCTGGTTCTGTAATACAAATAGATCCCAAGCTGCGCCCTTCCGCTAAGGGGCGGAGAAATTGTTCTTTCTGCTCCTCCGTCCCAAAGTAGGCAATCGGGGTGCCCGAATAAATGGTAGCATTGCGCGACATGGAAACCGCTCCCGATCCTTGGGCTAACTCCTCTACCACAATACAATGATAAAGAACCCCTTTTGCTCCCCCTCCAAATTTCTCCGGAAAAGTGAGCCCGAAATATCCCATCTCTGCCATATTCTCATAAATCTCTTGCGGGATTTCATTCGTCCGATCAATTATATCCGCGTGCGGTGTCACTTTTTCGGCGACAAACTCCACTACCGATTGGCGGAATTCTTCTTCCTCTTTTGAAAAAATCATGGATTCCATTCATTAGCCCTCGCTATTACTTTCTTCCAATCCATACGATTTTAACACCGATTTTTCATCCTTCTCGGTTTATATTTATTTACCTTCGGTTAGTTATTAGATTGTGGCATATATCTCTTTATCTATCGCCCTAATTAAAACGGAAAAAAACATGTCCTGGATGAATTAATTAAATTTGAAGGCTTTTTAAAAAATCAAGGGATAAATATTTCAAAACGAGAGTTATTCGATAAAATAGTTCTGAGTATAATAACAAGTAGTAATCAATTAGTCTCAATGACTAATTCGTGAGTGGGTCCATTTAAAATGACAACAATTTTCTCTAATAATTGCCGTCCAATTAACATTTCTGAACAGAAAGGGGCGGTATCTATTTCAATTGAAATCAATAAATTAAGAGCGGGTATTTCAACATATCCTATCGATGTTTGCAACTCCAAATATTCTCCAGTAATAGATTCAGCTCTTACAGACTGATCTTCCAC
>CAYGYC010000231.1:0-7347 GCA_964353755.1 uncultured archaeon
CAACATATTGTTACTGAAATTAAAACGGATAGTGAGCTATTCATTTTATTAAAGACGGATATAAAATTCGAAATAACTATCCCTAAATACATAATTTTAGGACAAAAAAAGGAGGATATATTACCTGAACCCTTGAAACAAGTAATGAATAGTATTTCTAAAACACCTGAACGGATTAAAGATATCTTTAAACGCTGGTTTTCTTGAATTTTCAACAAGATTATAACATAGATTATTGTATGCAAAATAATAATAAAAATAAAAAGGAAATATCAAGAATCAGAAGAAAATGATAGATTTAGAATATGAATTATGGCCCTGAGGTTTAACCAAACAAAAGTAATTTAAATTAAGATCGTTAAATGTGAGGTTTCTAAGTGAGTATAATATCAATACACGACTTATCCTTTCAGTATTCGAGAAATCCCGTCCCGACCATTCGAAATATAAATTTAGAAATAGAGAAAGGAGATTTTAAGTGAGTATAATATCAATACACGACTTATCCTTTCAGTATTCGAGAAATCCCGTCCCGACCATTCGAAATATAAATTTAGAAATCGAGAAAGGAGATTTTATCTTACTCTGTGGACCCACGGGATGTGGAAAGTCCACATTTTGTCGGTGCCTCACCGGATTAATTCCACATTTTCATTCCGGAATAATAAAAGGAACTGTTTTTATTGATGGGATAAATACTCAGACAGTTCCTGTTCATCAGCTCGCAAAGAAGGTCGGTATGGTTTTTCAAAATCCGGAAAATCAATTAGTTGCGATGAATGTGGAGCGTGAATTGGGGTTTGCGATGGAAAATTTAGGGTACGCACCTGAAAAAATCAGGCAACAAATTGAAGAAATCATTGCTGAATTTGAATTAGAACACCTGCGAAAGAAAGCGCCCTATGAACTTTCAGGGGGTGAGCAGCAACGGGTGGCTATTGCGGCGATATTAACACTGAACCCTGATATTATTATATTAGATGAACCTACCTCCAATTTAGACCCTCAAGGCGCGGTAAAAATTTTGGAATTATTAAAGAAATTGAATTCTGAATTTAAGAAGACCATTATCCTCATTGAACATCGCTTAGAATTAGTGATTCCCCTCATTAATCGAATGATTGTAATGGATCAAGGCGAAATAATTTTCGATGCGTCTCCTGAAAAGGGTATCTTTAATGAGAAACTAAAAAAAATCGGTGTTGGGATTCCAAAAATAATTCAGTTAACGGAACTATTAATTGAGGCAGGGCTGCAATTCGAGAAAGTTCCCCTCACGCCGAGCGAGTTAGCACAAAATATCGAACAAATAAAGGCAAGAAGATAAATGGGTGATTGCAAATAATTCAATGTCAAGATATTTGGTTTTCTTACGATGAATCGAGATTCGTTCTAAAGAAGATTAATCTAAAGATTCAGGATGGCGAGTTTCTAGGATTAATGGGTGAAAATGGGGCAGGAAAAACTACCTTAGTTAAATTAATCAATGGGCTTCTCCGACCAACTACCGGAGAAATCTTTGTAAAGAATCAAAACATAATTTCGTTATCTATTGCCGAAATAGCGCATATCATTGGATTCGTTTTTCAAAATGCAGACCACCAAATCTTTAGTAGAACGGTGGAGGAGGAAATCAGTTTCATATTAAAAAATTTTGGCTATGATGAAGCAAAAATTCGTGAGCAAACGCGAAAGGTTCTCCAGAAATTTAATTTAGAACAATATAAAGATCAGTCACCATTTTTGCTTAGCGGAGGTGAACGTAAAAAAGTGGCATTGGCGTCCATTCTGTGTGCGGAACCTGAAATCTTAATTTTAGATGAGCCCACGATTGGGCAGGACGCTGCTGAAAAAAGAAAGTTAGTAGATTTATTGCGGGAATTAAATGCCAATGGAATCACGATAATAATTATAACCCATGATATCGAATTCACGGGAGAATATATTCCACGTTGTATTTTATTAAGCAAAGGTGAAATTATTAGCGATGGTCCAACGAAATATATCTTGGCAAACAATAAAATTTTACAAGAAACGTCTTTGATCGAACCTCAATTAGTCCAATTGGCTAAATTACTCAAATTTAATGAGGAAGTTTTTACGCTTGAGGAAATGAAACAAAAAATTCTCGAATTTATTCAAAGATGATAATAATGGCCATAAATCTTCTCGATTCCTTTAAATTTAAAATGGAACAGTCTCCAATTCATAGTTTGGATCCTCGATCTAAGCTTGTTTTCGCCATTGTTATCACCATAATTTCGCTCCTGTTTAATAATATCATACCCCTGCTTATTATCTTCCTCGCTCTTGTTCCCTGCTTTATTATAGGTAAAATAATGATGCGCTGGTTTATTGCCCTCAAAAGTCTAACATTCTTAGCTATTTTCATAATTATAATTGACACGCTATTCCTGAATTTCACCTTTGGGGTAGCAATGACGATTCGTTTATATGTTTTAATTTCTGCCTTTTCATTATTCTTTTTGACGGTGCATCCCGATGATTTGAGTCAAAGTCTCATTCAAATGAAAGTTCCTTTCTCGATCGCGTTTGCCCTCTCTTTGGCTATCCGATTCGTTCCTACCCTAGCCCAGGAAGCGCAAAATATTCGAGAGGCACAAATGGTCCGTGGATTAGAGTTACAGAAAGGAAATATCCTTAAAAAAGTGAGAAATTTTATTCCCATCATCATCCCATTAATAATTCTCTCTATTCAACGCGCCATGATCGTAGCGGAAAGTCTTGAATCGCGGGGGTTTGGTGCCCAAAAAAAGAGGACGTATCTCTACCCATTAAAAATGAAAGTTAAGGATTATATTGTTATAGTATTGCTCACCGCCTTACTGATTTATATAATTATCTTCCTAATTGTGAGCGGATTACCTCTCTGGATGCAGTTTTCCCTGCCATTTTAATCCGGATTACCCCTCCAGTTGGTAAAAAAGTAAAAAAGTCCATTCTCATTTTTTCACATATAAACCACAATGGCATTTGCCATCTTGGAGAATTTCCATTGGAGAATAGATGCAGGGGCAGATTATTTTTTTATCTTCTTCCGGATCCCCTGTCACAACTCTGCATGGGCAAAATGCTTTGCCTTTTTTCTCTTTATTCTTATTAAGCCCTTCAATTATCTCTTGCGCATATTTTTTATCGGGATTAACTTTCCACCCTTTCTTTTCTGCTACCTTTTCTGCTTTTTCAATTGTCCAGCTCATATTTATCACTTCTACTAGTCTAGTATTTAATTTTAATAATAGCGGCAAAAATTTAAAATTTGATCCTTATAGAAATACAAAAAAAGATAAAAAGTGGAAGAAAATTCGAATGAAGAAGAATTTTGAATCCGAACTCCGGATTATAATCAAGGATATACATCAATTCCTTAAAAAGTTGGAGAAGTTCAATGGAAAAGTAGTTCGTAACTATAAATTTAATGATTATATGTATATCCCTAAAAATCCAAGTTCTGAGTGGAATCTAAACAAAAAAACGATGCGTCTACGAGAACATCTCCTTCCTGACACTTATGCCCGAATTCTATTCACAGAAAACGATGTTATTCCGGGCAAAACGTTTCAATTTAAACAATCGAAATATCCGCAAGGGAAAATTGAACTCTATTCCGGTGATATAAAAACCGCGGAGGCACTGCTCGATTCTTGGGATTTTCGGTTGTTTTTTAAAATTGAAAAAACGGATGGGAAATTATATGAAGTAAGAATTAATGAGAAACAAACATTCATTGTTGCTGTGGAAGATATAACGCAGCTCGGATATTCTGCAGAAATTGAATTGTGGGGCGAAAAATTCGATGAAATTGAAAAGTTATTCCTCGTGATAATTAATCTTCTCGAGATTCCTTTGACGGATGTTACCTCAAATTCATTACCTTACATTGTTGCCCAACATTTAAAATTATTAAAATAAATTAAATTTGAGAAAAATCTTCGATTTCAACAATTTTCGTTCTCGATTTATGTCCTTTAATGATGTGTATCTGATTTTTATTTATTTTTAAAAAATTGGCTAGAACCTCAATTATTTCCTTATTTGCCTTACCTTTTTCTGGCGGCGCTGAAACTGCTACCTCATAGGTTTCTGAAGTGAGTTGATTTATCGAGACTTTTTTGGAATGCGGTTTAACAAATAAGGTGATTATCCGATTTACCAAGATTTTCACGCGATTTAATCATCCACATTATCTTCTTCCTCATTCTCTTCACCCTCTGCCTCATCGAGATAGAAGAGATCCACCTCCTCCAATTTCTCTCCCGGCATCCGTTGTTGAGACCTAGGATTAAAGAGTGGAAACATCTCCTCAGATAAGCCCAATTCAGCAAGTAATTTTTTTCGGGCTTTCGGATCGTATGATAAATTTCTTATTTTTTCCACACGCCTATTTAATAGAAAATTTAGGGGAAATAACACAAGTGATTTCACCAATTGCAGAAATTTCTTAATCGGGTTGGTCATTTTTGTGCGCCTATTTGAAATTATTAACTTAAAGATTTAAAGATTCGCCTTTTCTAATTCTTTTACGAATACACTGATATCCACTTCGGAAATCAATTTATGGGTTATAGTGATATGTTCATTCTCTTGGGCGATGTATCCATTTTCTTCTAGCTCTTGAAGGTGTTTTAGGACATTAGGACCTCGCACTTTTTTAAGGAGCGAAAGGGTGATGGGTTCTTCTCTAACTGTGTTCAGGATGATGCAAGCAAGAGTGGCCCTGGCAGCTTTAGAGAGGAGAGGAGTAATGAGTTCTTTTTCCTCAAGGGAGGAGATGATGTCATGGGGGATAATCAGTTGGTATTTCCTCGAGGTGGGAATGAATTTCAATTGAATAGGTGTATTTTTAAAAGATTCCTCGAGGGTGGAAAGGAGGTATAATGCATATTCCATATCTTTTTTACCTGTAATGCGATAGATATCCGCAATTGAAACGCCTTCAGGACCTTTTAGAAATAAAAGCCCCTGTAATAATTCTAAATGATTCAAGCTTTGTCCTCTCGAGAAGTAATGATGATTTTTCCTTCAGGGAAATTATCTTGACGTAATTTTATCTTGCCTTCCTGGGCAAGATGCACTAATATATTTAAAAGTTCTATTACTTCTTGCCAAGTCTTCTTTTCTAGCAATGATTGTAAGTCGAACGATGCCATTTTCCATGCTTTAATTTTCTGCAAGAGTTTTTCTTTATCGATTTCTATCGAAATAGGTTCAATTTCGACAGGAGCATAGTCCATCCGCTCTAATTCTGAACTGTAAATACGTTTCTTCTTCCGATACACCATTAAGTCAATATAAGCTTTGATAAGATCTGATTTAGAAAGAGGACGCGCGAAAGGACGGACTGCTTTCAACAGATGAACGGCATTAGAAAGGTAATCTTCATCCGAGTTTACGGATTCTTTTTCTTTTAAACTTTCTTTCTGTAAGGCTTTATCTAAGAGGGTTTTTATTTTCATATCTAAAAGATTTGTGGCGGAAGACCACGCCTTCACCACATTATAGTCATATCGCCCTTGATTAATTTCAGCCCGTAAAGGTTGAAAAAAGCGATCAATCAAATCAATATCTTCCAGTTTTTCTTCTGGAGTGAGTGCTTTTTCATAAAGATCAAAAAGCTTATTAATTGCATTACGATTTGAGGAGGAATCTGCTTTTTTATCTTCTTTGTTAGACAGTTAAGCTTCCCCCATTACACCATAATCTTCTGCCTGTTGACACACGATTTGAGTTGCCCCATTTTCTAACCAGACCGCATATAATCTATCGGCATAGGTAGATAAGGCGTTAAGTCGCGGCGTTATTATGATATATTGACTATTTTTGGATAATTCTTTAAGCACCCGCCCTAAGGCCTCGCAATGTGAATCATCCAAATAGGAATCAATCTCATCTAGAAAATAAATTGGAGCAGGCTTGTATTTTTGAATAGCAAAGATAAATGCCAGTGCGACCATTGATTTTTCTCCGCCGGATAGAGTCCCGATATAATCAACGGCACCACTTCCAACATCAACTTTGATATCGATTCCACTTTGTAGAGGGCCATCCTTATCGATTAGTACGAGATTGGCATGCCCCCTGCCATACAACTTTACAAATAATTCATCTAAATTGATATTAATCTCTGAAATAGCCTTGAGAAACTTTAATTTCTTCTGAGTTAATAAATCCGTTTTTGTTTCTTCGGCTTCATTCAATTCATTTTCTGCCTTTCCTTTTTTATTCAATAGGTCCGTCAGCCTTGCATTTTCGGAAGCATATTTTTCGGGTGCCTGATGATCAATTAGTCCTAACGAACTGATTTCTAACTCTAAGGCATCAATTTGCTGATTAATACGCCCTAAATCGATTTGGAGATCCGGTTTCAGGTCTAAACCTAAATCTTTAATTTGTTTCTCGAGTTCCTGAATTCGATATTCAAGTTGAATTTTTTTCTTTTGCAACTCTTCCGCGATAAACTTATTGATACCTTCAATTTGAGCTTTATTCTGGTTTATTATTTCATATAATTTCTGCTGATTTTCTTTTAAATCCTTTTGAAGTGCATCAATCTTGGCTAAGTTTTCTAGGATTTCTTTAATTTGTGTATTTTCAGATTCCATCTTATCCATAATTTCTTTTCTTTTCGCCACTAAATTTTCTTGCTCAACCCTCAATTCTTTAGTAATTCGATTATTAATATCCTCTATTTTGTCTGTTTTTGATCCGATATTTGATTCAATTTGAATAATTTGAGAATTAAAAACTTCTCTTTCGTTTTCAAGTTCTCTAATTTCTTCACGAAGCTTTTGAGTTTGCCGTCTATTGTTTTCTATTAATTGCTCCGTTTTCCCTAATTCTGTCGTCGCAATTTCTTTTTCCACGGCTTCCTTTTGCTTATTTAGGATCTCTTGTTCTTCTAATTCCTTTGCTAGTTGGAGGTGGGCATTTTGTTCTTCAGCTTTAGTCTGTACTAAAGCGGTTCCTAATTGCTCTACCTCTTTCTGCCATTTTAATACTTCTTTCTCCAATTCGTGTATTTTCTTCTCTAATTCAACAGTTTGTCCTTTGAAAACATTATTTGATTCAGCTAAATTCTCCAAATCAGCTTGTTTGGTTTCAGTTTGGCTTTCCAATTTTGATATTTCCGTCCTCAATTTCTTAGAAAGGTCCTTTGCTCGATCATATTCTGCCTTTAATTCTACAATTTTCTTTCTATAAAATTCTTTGATTAGGAGAAATCGGGGTTCGAATATCCCATGGGTGGTGACCCAGCCACCCGGTTCGACAATATCTCCATCGAGCGTTACCGCCCGATATCCCCGATATTTTTTGGCGGTCTCGAGG
>CAYGYC010000232.1:0-7314 GCA_964353755.1 uncultured archaeon
TTTTATCACGCAAAAAGCCTAATTAAAGGGAGCCAAAAGCCTATATAAACGATACTAAATTTGATATTTAGTATCGAGGATAGTAATGACCACAATCTTTTTTTTCGGAACTCGAATAAGCTATGGAATGGGAGCTGATCTGAATTTTGACTCAGGCTCAAAAAATAAAATGATAAATTTTTATTTTTATATTCTAATCCTAACTAACAATTTATATATAATGCACTAAAAATTCCTCATAATTACTCTGAAGGATTATGTGGAAAAATTTAATCGTTGTATATATCTCATTTATAATGATAATAAATCGATTTTGGAAGATTTTATATTTGAAAAAATTTAATAAAGTTATCCTTTTTGTTTTCATTACTTTGATATTTTCGGCAATTTTTTTCATTTTCATTCGATTAGAAAATCATATACCTTGTTGTGATTTAAAGACAAATTTGCCCATTTATATTATTGGAAACGCGGGTTTTGAAGCTTATAAGAGCCAAGGTAATGGAACAGCCGAAGATCCGTACATAATTGAAGATTTAACCATTCATGCAGGAAATCTAGATATTTCTGGAATATGGATTGAAAATACCAATGCTTAAGGGGGCTAGCGATGGTTTAGTAAATGAAGATAGTGTGCCGTTAAATGAAGCTGATTGTATTAATTATGGACCCTATACACGAGATCACAATGAGTTGATTCATATCGATGGATCTACATATTCTGAACGCTTATATTTCAAGGATATTTATTATGTCTTGACCGCAGAAACTATTGAAACTTCTATTAGCTCTAATTATGTGGGGGATATTGTTAATTCTGATTATTGGGCTTCATCTGGTAAAAGTGGAACTCCTCTAAAAACAGAATATTTAATTCATAATGGAAGGGATGTGCCTATCGGCGTAAAGCTTGAAATTACTCATCCTAATATTCAATATTTCGCGGTGTTTAAAGATGGGAATGAAATAACTCCACAATGGGATGGAAATACATGGCATTGGGTGATAATCGAAGATTTAACACTACATCCAAATCAATGGATAGAAAAGGAATTTAAAATAATTTATACCTTACCTCCAGGTTCACCTTGGGCATGCATCTACTTCTATTGGCTACTATATGAAGAGGGAAATTTATATTCTACCTACTATAATGAAATATATGTTTGGGAAAATCCACCATAAAATACTGAAATAGTCTGCTGTTCAAGCTTTGAGATGAAAATGGTATGGTTAAATTTTGGGAACGCTTTTTAGCAGGGGGATTCCTTATTCCCCTGGGCATTTGGATAATTATTTTAGCAATAAATGAATTGGCAATCGCAGAAGAATCTACCGAACCGGGATGGATATATTTTTTAGGAAATTTTGGGCTTCTAATAGGAATTGATATCTTAATCATAGGATTATATTTCTTTCTTAGTGGGCTGATAAAAGAAGTTAGAAATAAAAGAAAATCATAAATGATAACCCACTCTTAGACATGCAAAAAACCTTTTTTACCTTTCCATTTATCAATAATGGTTTTTATTTTCTAAAACTCACTTTTTCTCTAAAAATCACTCGTATGTAATCGGGATCTTTTCCGATTTACGTCGTGCACAGCGGAAGATTTTAAATTTCATGCCCTTTTTGAAGAGTGAATGATCAATCTAGTATCCCATCTCTATCACGATGATCTCTTTAATAGAACTAAGATTCTTCACTATCTTAATATAGGAATTCTAAGGAGCGTTTAAAGGGAAATTTTTGAACGTGAACAATAAATAGAGAGGGTTCCGATCACTGTAAGGTTAAAACATATACAGATGTTAATATCTTTTTTTATGATTCAGGATTTATAGCCAGCCTTACAATCCTACTAATCAATGCAAGCCTTAAGTCTGAATTAAACAAGAATTAATTAAAACTTAAGGTAATTTGAATAAAAGCTAATTTATCCAACAACTCCGTAATAATGAGATATCCTATCAATATCCTTTTATTGTTATTCAAAAATAAGGTTGAAAGAAAGTTTATAGGATTACGGTTATAACCCGCTTTTTATGAAAAAAAAATCTAATTATTTTGGTAATTACAAGTTACAATTTAAATGCATTGAAGATTTCCCGTTGGCAGAGGAATTTTAATATTTCAACCGTACCTGCTGCGATTTGGGAGATTTTTGCGTCTCTGAATAATCGTTCGACTGGAAAGTCTTTTGTATAACCGATTCCACCGGTAATCTGCAATGCATCAGAACATATCTCCATGACATTAGTCGCGCAGGTGAATTTTGCAGCAGCCACTTCTTTCGTAGCATTAAGTCCATCATCTATCATCCGGGCGGCACGAAGCATCATTAACCGGCCTCCCTCTATTTTTGCATACATTTCAGCAATTTTAAAGCTGATAGCTTCAAATTCTCGCAGTTTTTTCTCAAATTGGATTCTTTTATTCGCAAATCTCGTGGCGATTTCAAATGCAGTTCTTGACATTCCTAGATACTGGCTACACGTGAAGCATCGTTCCCCATCAAGACCGCTCATCATTATTTTAATTCCTTTATTCTCCATTGGTGGTCCGCCTACCAGGTTTTCGGCTGGGACTTCACAATTGTTAAATCGCAGATAAGAATTAATTGAACCTCGCCTGCCCGCTAACTCAAAGTCCTTAACGCGTTCAAACCCTGAAGTATCGGTAGGAAAAATGAACGCACTGATCCCCTCATGTTTTTTCGCGGCTTTGGGGTTCGTTAAGGTATAAATCAGGATATAATCGGCCTTACTCCCATTAGTAATAAACCGTTTTTCGCCGTTTATGACATAAACATCGCCTTTTTTGATTGCCGTAGTTTTCATTCCACCGACCGCATCGCTTCCTGCACCCGGTTCCGTAATTCCAATGGCGCCCAAAGCAGTTCCGTTCATTATTGGTTTCAAGAATTTTTCCTTCTGGTCTTCAGTTCCAAAATGGATAATCGGAGCGGAAAATAAATTGGCGGAGGCACCATAAGTAACTACTATAGCCTGATTAACTGCGCCTAACTCTTCTCCAAAGATAGTTCGATAGACAAAACCTTTGCCTTGGCCTCCAATTGATTTAGGAAATGAGAAGGTTAAGTAGCCAGCTTTTGCGAGCCTTTGATAGGCTTCAAGACACAGTTCAAAATCATAATCCTTCTCAATTTTTGGAGATAATGGGGCTATATTTTCTTTGATGAATTTCCTTAATTTAATCCGGAAATCATTTTCCTCTTTTGTATAGGGATATAGACTCCCGGGAAACATGGATTCGCCTAATTCCACATTTAAGTCTTCATATTTTATAAAATCTGCACTATGGTCTTCCATTTTTATCTGCCTCTACTTTTAATATTCACTTATTATTCATTGATAGTTAAATATTTTAATCGTTTAATTATAAAAAATAATAATATTGAAACAGCAACGTTTTTTCTATTTATATCATACATTACCTAAGGGCACACTTAGGAATAATTATAAATAATCGGTTGCTTCTTCAATACCGAGGGCTTTAGCGATGAGAACATTCAGATCTACTACGGTGTAATTAAAATCAAGGGCATTTTGGCGGAGGCTTATTAAACATTGAGGGCAGATAGTCGTAACAAAGTCAGCTTGCGTATCGGCTGCTTCTTGGGTCCTCATTTTGCCAATCTTTTCAGCGAGTTCGATAAACGCGGTGCGTAGCGGTCCGCCACAACAGTTAGCATTTTGTTTGTTATAGTCCATTTCCACAAATTTTACGCTTGGGAGGGCACGGATAATTTGTCGTGGGGCCTCATAGATATGATGGAATCGACCGAGATGACACGGGTCGTGATAGGTTACGGTGGAATTCAAAGGAGTCGTAAATTTTAATTTTCCATCCGCTATTAATTGGGCGAATAATTCAGAAATATGTAAAACCTCGGCATTTAAGTGGATATTTAGTTTGGGATAATCATATTTGAGCGTAGAATAACATCCCGGGCATGCTGTAAAAATAGTGGTAATACCGGCATCGGTAATAGTTCGTGCTAAATTTTCTGCTAATTCCCGGGCTTTATTAATCTCCCCCGACCAGAATTCGATATAGCCACAACAAGATTCCTTTTCCAAGATCGTAAAATTATACTCAATTTTGTTTAGGATTCGTGATATTAATTCGGCAGATTCCATGGTCCAATAAGAGGACATGCAGCCTACAAAAAAGAGATTAGCCGAGCCTTCCGTCAGAATGAGCCCATCCGGGCGCCAATCATTCCGACGGGCTTGATCGCGCCCCAAGGGATTCCCGGTAGTAAAAATATTTTTAGTAGTTTTTACAAACGGGGCGGGGAGATTTCTCTCGGTTTTTGCGAATTCAATGCGATAGGTTCTTATTAACTCAGGAAAATTGATGTCTAAGGGACATAATTCGTAACATTTTCCGCAGGTGCAGCACAGATACCAATTATTTATTAATTCGGGGGGTAGTGCCTTTTTCTGCTCAAGAAAATATTTTAATAATAGAATCTTTCCGCGGGGGGAAACCGTGTCAAACCCCATCGCCTTCCAGATGGAGCATTCATTGCGACAATAACCACATTTAGCACAGATAAAAAGTTCGTTTTCATAATTCTTTAATTGAATTGACAAGTTAATCTCACCTATCAATAACTATCATTTCAAACAATAAATTTCATTCTTTATTCAGCTATTCAATATTTTAATATTTCAAGATTTTAATTGTCATTAACAGAAGAAAATTAAATCCTTTCTGGTCTTATTAATACAATTACTCTTAAATCTTCATAATTCTTACTGAGATCATTTTCTAATCCGCTAGGATTTTCAATTTCATTAGTTGGATTATACACAAAACAAATTAATATTTTACAACCAACATTTTTTATTGGATCGACCAGTTCTTTAATTAGATCGACCCTTTATTTAAAGGGTTTTAATGATTTATCTTTATTTCTTTTTGCCCTTCGAATAGATTGCAACAATATTTTAACTCATATCGCATTATTAATTTCAATAAATTGAGTAAGACGAGGAATTGAGAATCAAAAAAAATAAATATTTTACATTTTTATTGCTTACTTCCATTTTCATTAATTATTTATTAATTATTCAACCAATTCATGCAGCGATTCAAGAGTTACCAATTTCAGATACTGTTTCTCTTTTATTTAACGATTCATATGAAAAAACATTTATATTCTTTCAATCTTTTAATCTTAACGAAATAAGAAATGGATTTTTTATAATAACAACCTTGTATAATGGTTCGGTCTTCCTCAAACTTATAGAAAATGCGACAAATACAACGATTTCTGAAATATTTCTTAATACTTCTCTTTCACAAGAATATTATGAATTTGAAATTGATTTTGGGATTTACACTATTAAATTCCTTAATAATGAGTCTTTAAATGCTACATTCTTCTATGTAATCTCAACTTACGCTACATGGGTTGATCCAATCCCTTTTTTCTATTTTCTTCTAATTTTAACCATTATTATAATAATTCCTCTTTTAATTAATTATTTTTATAATAGAAGAACGAAATTCTATAAGAAAAATAAGATAATTAAATTGACAAGTTAATCTCACCTCTCAAAATTCGCGTTCAATTGTGAATGTTATTAATTGATTTAAAATATCCTTAGCGGGAGAATTGTGTAATGAAGATAATTGGTTCCTGGCGTTTAGTGCTATAATTTGAATTTTACTTTTAACATAATCCAGCGCGCCGCACTCTTCTAAAATTTTTTGGGTTTTTTGAAATATAACAGGATTATCAATTTTTCGAATTAATTCTAAGAACTCACGTAATTCATTATCAGCCAAATTTCGTAACGCAAAAATGGTATATAAATTTAATTTACCTTGGCGGAGATCAGAGCCTAGGGGCTTTCCCATAACTCTTTCAGGAGAAATTAGACCGATAAGGTCATCTCTTACCTGAAACGCGAGACCCAGATAAAATCCGTAATTGGATAAAACTTCAATTTCTTTTTCCGTGCCTCCCCCAAGGAAAGCGCCAATGCGGGTCGCCAATTTAATCAAGGCGCTAGTTTTATAAGAGATCATCTCAAAATAATCGCGTTCTTCTTCAAATTCAGTAAACTGAGAAATTAATTTTAAATCTCTACCTTCTTCCCATTCCATCCCTTCCAGGGCTTTTTGTTGAAATCTTTTTCGTAAGATTTCAAAGATTTCCTTTTCATTTTTTGATTCAAAGAATGGAACGGAGGTATCCAAGCTATTGGAGATATCCATCACTTGTCCCTCAATCATTTTCCCGAGAGCTTTTAAGTATAAATCAAGAATATCCGGCTTAATAAGTTCTAAAGCTTTGGAAGCTAAGATACCTCCTGCAAGAATAGCGATATTTTTATTCCACCTTTTATGAACAGTAAGACGCCCGCGTCTTAATTCATCCTGGTCTATCACATCGTCCCACAGCAGGGAAGCGTTGTGGATCAATTCGATCGCCACAGCCGCCTGCATAACAGAATCAATTTTACCATTAACGGCTTCACAGGCAAATAGGGTTAAGATTGGACGAATACGCTTTCCTCCTGCTTCAAGAACGTACTGAATAGCCTCTTTTAGTGGTTGGGGAAGATTCCAAATGGTAATAAGTTGTTGAACTTGTGAATTGATAACTTTTGCTTTATCATTTAGAATCTCAGTCAAATTCAAAAGGTAAACTTCCTCGCTTTCATCAGGTTTGCTTTATCAAAAATGATTTTCAACTGCTGTAAAATATTGAAATTCGGAGAATGGCTTTCAATAAACTTTTTGATATTATTTCCGATGGTTGGAGGATATGCCTGTAGATCACTCGCGCTCTTCAAAAATTTTGATAAAATATCATTTTTCTTAGTTTCAGTAGAACAGTTCGTTAAGAAAACATAGAAAAGGGCAGTGCTTGCATTTAATAGAATGCCAAAAGAGGTAGCGGAAGCCATTGCATCGCAAAATCTAAGAAATTCAAGGAGTTGTTTTGAGGGAATGATCGTTTCGATAATTAAATTGGATTTGGGTATTTGGGTTGGCTTGATAAACCGATTTTCCCACAATTCATTTGCCGTCTTATCAGCAACGAGTTCTAGACCTTGAATCTTTTTGATTACTAAAAAATCTTGATCTACCGCTTTGGGTAGTCCTTCCAATCTTAAAAACACTGTTAATGTTTCCGAATTGATGTTTGGCATATTTTTGTAAAGAGAAATATGATAAACTGTGGTAAGATTGCTTATTTTTTTCAGGAACTCAGAGAAATTATTAATATTTTTAAAACTGAGCAAGGCTATAGGCTTAGAACGTTATTTT
>CAYGYC010000233.1:0-7298 GCA_964353755.1 uncultured archaeon
AATAAACTACAAAATCTTAAAGCTAGTTGCAGAGTCGGAGTTAAAGGAAGTCTCATGACAATAACCGCAAAAAAACTATCTAATAGTCTATTAGATGAAAAATTTCGAAGTAAATATGAAAAATTAGGAATTCCTCAAATTAGAGAACATAACCTTTATCAAATACTTGATTTAGCCAAAAATTATAAAGTTCCTTGGTGGTATTTAATGCATATTGTCTTTAATCTCCGAAATATTCATTCTAAGGGATTTGCCAGCCATTGGGGCATAGGAAATCAATTAGAATTAGAATTTACTACTCCTCATGGAATTATTGAGGTGGGTCTTGTACGCGATAAACTTAATCAACTCGAAAAATCGGAACATCTACTCAAAATACAAGAAAGCATTAATAAGGCTCACCGAAAATGAACCATAGAGGCTATGAATCTTTAATTTTTTATTATCACTGCCCATTGCCCACAAATTGGTTATATTAGGATAGCAGGTAAGGACCTGATTCCACTCACTGAGGTAAATCGTGACCTTCTCTCTGTTAAAAAAGAGGAATCCTCCTTATAATCAGATTACTACCTCATTTTCATCAAAGAAGGTGTCATGTGGTTCCTTTTGATACCAATAGGCCACGCTTGAATGAATGGTAGGGACTTGATTCCATTCGCCATGATCAATCGTGACCTTGATCGATTTTTGAAAATTCACCGCATCACTAAAATGGAACCGATATTGACAGCTCTTTATTTTTTGAAATATCGCATTGCGAGGACCTCTAAGTGTTAAGCCATGAGTGGGCGTGCAAAAATTACCTTTATTATAGTACCAGCCACCCATGAAATAGTCTTCAGTGGCAGTATAGGGCACCGAAGGGGTTTCTTCTCCGTCCACATAAATATTGCAATCGCCTTCGAGATAATAGAGACTAATAAGTTGTTTGAACCGGCTGGCATTCACTATGCTCAAATTGCACCCAATGTAGTGCCCTTGTCCGGTTGCCTGAAGGATGGTGTAGGGCTGTCCTTTGGTAGTGCGTTCCTTTCGATATCGGGCATGAAAATAGGCAAGTTTATCGTCCCAACTGGCGTGTGGGAGGATCGTGTATGTAATGGCACCATAAAAATGGGTGATCGGGAGTTCGTCATTGGTATTTTCGATTTCAATCCGACATTTTTTCTGAAAGGGCATTGGAAAGGTGCAGACATAGCCGCCACAGGTCATTCCTAGGTATTTCGAGTGATAATGTTGATATTCTCCAAAATTACATCCAAAGAAATCGCCAAAGGGGGCTTTGACACTTGGATTTGATTCGTCATCAAAATAAATTTTGAAAAGGACTTCGCTTAAGGGCTCAAGTTTTTTATAGCGTGCCATCTTCAATAGCGTGAAAATTTTCTTTCGCCCTTTTTCTAGATAGGGGGCAATGGTAAACCACATATTTGAAATAACGGCGGGACCTTCAAGTTCGGGAAACGTGAAGGTAGAAGCGGGATCGAGGGGCACAAAATCTTGATGTTTGCCAGTTTTTTCATTCTGGGTTGTGACCTGCTTTAAAATATTGTTGCGCAAGATGGGAAGGCTGCCGTATTCATAACCCAAGCGTTGAATAATAGAATGCGTATTATTGACCATCAGGGACACCTCCGCTAGTTTTATCGAAGAATGCATCGTGGGGCTCGCGTTGGTACCAAAAAACAGTGCTCCGGTAATCGGCATCCACTTGATTCCACTCTCCATGATTAATCACTACTCTAATGCTTTTTTGGAAGTAAATCGGGTCTGGTAAGTGAAATCGGTAGGCAGAAACGCGAACTTTAGAGAAGAAAGAAGATAGAAATCCGCTGCGAATGATACAGCCGTGGGTAGGCGTGCAAAAGGTCCCTTTTATAAAATACCAGCCGGATTGGAAGTAATCTTCAGTGGCAGTGTAAGAAATAGTTGGTTTTTTATCTCCATCAATATACATATTACAATCTCCTTCAAGAAAAAAGAAAGTTTTTAACGGACTTCCGCGGTTGTAAGATTTCATACTAAGATTACAGCCCAGATAGTGCCCTGGCCCAGTTGCTTGTAAAATAGTATAAGGTTCGCCTTCTTTAGGATGTTCCTCTCTGCGACAGCGGGCATGAAAATATCCGACGTCATCCTCAACGGTTTCGAGTAAATTATAGGTTATTGCACCATAGAAATTATTTAGGAATTTGGTTGGGTTAGTATTTTCTATAACAATTCGGCAGGATTCTGCAAAGGGCATTGGAAAGGTGCAGACATAGCCACCGCTAGTCATTCCCAGATATTGCGAATGATAATGGCGATATTCACCAAACCCTGGTCCAAAGAAGCTTCCAATGGGTGCATAGACACTCGGGGTCGGCTCATTATCAAAAAATATTTTTACCCAGATCTCACGAAGCGCGCTGAAATCTCGATATTTTAAAAAATCGGAGAGGAATTTTCCAGTCGCCCATAGGTTTTTCCAAGATTTTCCCCGAAACGGGGAGAGCGTCATCCAAATGTTACTAATACAGGCGGGACCTTTTATTTCCGGAAAGCTCCAGGATTCGCCTCCAGCGATCTGAACGAAGTCCCAATGCTGTCCCCCTCGATTATTCTGCGTAGTTACCTGTTTCACGGTATTTCCTTCCCGGAGGACGGGAATATTTCCATAATCCGGGCCGATTTCTTTCAAAAAGAAGGGTGCGGTCATTCCGATTTCCCTCCGTTGTTTTCAAAGAAGTCATTATGTGGTTCAATTTGATACCAGTAGGCAACGGATTGGTAGTGGGCATCAACCTGATTCCATTCTCCGTGGTTTAAAGTGACTTTACATGCTGTATTGAAGGCAATAGCATCAGGATAATGGAAACGATACATGGAAATTTTGCATCTGCCAAACGGGAAGAAACTTTTCCAGGCACTATTCCTTAGAGTAACACCATGCGTTGGCGTGCAGAATTTGCCTTGATTGAAGTACCAGCCACCTTGAAAATAATCTTCAGTTGCAGTATAGGACAAAGATGGCGTCTCTTCGTTATCCACATACATATTACAGTCCCCTTCTAGGTAGAAAAACCCAGGTTCAACGAGGGGCTTACGGAGACGTTTATTCCCTCTGATGCTTACATTTGATCCAAGAAATTGCCCTTTTCCCGTTCCTTGAAATAAAATATACGGTTCTCCCTGTTTTGGATAGCGATCCTGGCGATATTTCGCATGGAAATAGCCGATATTTTCATCAACTTTTTCTAAGGTGTTATAGGTAATTGCGCCATACAATGGAGCAATATATTTCTTGCTGGTATTTACAATTTCAATACGACAGGATTCCGCAAACGGCATTGGGAACAGGCAAACATACCCCCCACTCGCGGTTTCGAAGAATTTTGCATGGAAATGGGTGTATTCCCCAAAGGCAGTTCCACCAAAAAACATGCCATAGGGAGCACAGACGCTAGGGGTTTTTTCATCATCAAAATATATTTTTATCCAGGCTTCCTGCAAAGAGGCCAATTTATCGTAATCTAAGAGATCTAAAATCCACATGCCTAAATTATACCAATGCCCTACAGAAGGTCCAATAGTACTCCAAATGGTCGAAATACACCCGGGACCCTCGATTTTGGGAAATGTATAAGTCGATTGGGGAGGTAAAATCGTATAATCGCGATGTTCTTTCTTCTTATTAAAATGTAAGAAAAAGACTTTCATTTCCTGATTATGTTGCGTATTGACTTGTTTCACCTTATTTGACCGTAAATAAGGGAGGTAGCCATAAATCGGGCCTAGCTCTTTTAAATAATATTTGAGGTCTTCACTCATTTTTTTCCCTCATTATTCACTTACTGTTTTTAAAGCCGCTAAAATTTTTTCAACGTCACTTTCAAGGTTAAAATAATGAAAACTAATCCGCGCGCTGCCACCATACTCTTTAGGTATATTAAGCCATCGCATGGTTGGAATAGCGCAATGGTGCCCTCCACGAACTAAGATTTTCCAATTTTCATCTAAAGCAAGGGAAAGCTCATGCGAATTCCACCCTTTAACATTAAAAGAAAGGATGCCGCCTCTATTTTCTAGAGTCTTCGGGCCATAGAATTCTATATCCTTAATTTCTTGGACGCCTTCCAGTAACAATTTCATTAATTTCAATTCTTGATCTTCAATGTTTTTCAATCCAATTTCTTCAGCCACATAGACCGCAGCGCGTCCAAGAGCCAGATACCCGACAATATTAGGCGTTCCGGCATCCCATCGTTTACCATAGCTGTCAGATCGGAGCATATAGTCAGATTCAGTCACATCAGAAATGATACCGCCACCAATTTCTGCGGGATCTAATTGCTTAATTAATTCTTCCTTAATATATAAGCCACCATTCCCCGGTATTCCGAGAGGCCCTTTATGTCCTGAGAAGGCATAGAAATCACAATCCAGTGTTTTGACATCCACCGGCATATGCCCCGGGCCTTGGGAACCGTCGATGAAAATGAGCGTACTTGGATTGATGGTTTTAATCCGTTTAATAATGTCTCTAACGGGGTGGACAGTTCCCATCACATTGGAGGCATGCTGAAATGCTACCAGTTTAGTTCGCTTCGTAATCATCGGTTCAAAATCCTTTGGTCGCAGGACGCCATCTCGTTCCGGTTTAATTATTTTGAGGTTCGCTTTCACACGGCGCGCTAATCGCATCCACGGGAGGATGTTCGAATGATGTTCGATGACCGTTATCACGATTTCGTCACCAGGGACCCATTGGATTAGAGGTGCCCCTTCCGTAAATCGGCCATTTTCCCTATTTAAGAGGGGATTCTGTAATGCATACGCAATAAAATTCCCGCCTTCGGTTTCATTTCGGGTGAAAATAAATTCCGTGGGTTTACAATTTAATAACAATTTCGCAATATTATCCCGAGCCTCATCCACTTTTTGACTGGCAATTGCGGCAATACTATAGGCGCCGCGTTCTATATTTGCAGGATACTCATAGAAGTACTCATTTACTGCTTCTATTATAGGAATTGGAACCGGGGTCGTGGCGGCATTATCAACGTAAATGTACTTCTTCATGATAGGAATCTGTGCTCTCACTTCTTCGGGTGTTAAAGGGGGCATTTTCTATCGTTTCTCCGGTATATAGCTTCTTGTGATTCGGCTTTTCTTTTTCATCTTCTCCTGCTATTTTTCTGCTGGATCTCGGTCTGCGTTAACTCCAGGACTTGCGCTGAGAATAATGATAGCTGAATCGCACTGCTATTTTCTTTCTTCCCATTTAAATAGTTTCTTTCTTCCTATTTAAAAAAAAAGGATGTCGCAAACCCCTTTTTTGCTCGGATTGCGGCTATTGCCCTCGGTTTGGTTCAAACTGCGGTCGAACCAATTCCTCTAACTTACTCTTAAAAAAAAAGGGAATTACGCGCCACCCCCGACGCGTTCCAGCTCGGTCACCCGCTCCCGGTTTCTGATTAATTTATCGATGTATTCCTTCTGAAATCGCGGATCCGGGTCCACGTCCATCCCCAGCGTCAGGAGCATGCGCGGGGGATTCCGATCTTGGTCCTGCATGAGGGCCTCCCCTTTCTGGAAAATCCATGCCCGCAATTCATCCCAGCTGATGCAGTCCGGCTTCTCCCGGCACAGCCGTTCTAAATCACCCCAGTTGTGTTTTTCTAACAATTCCGTGAGCGTTTGGAAAAACAGGTGTTTCCGCGCTTCCACGGTGGGTTGCGCCATGATCTGGGCATGGAGCTGGTCATACGAGGGAGTCGGCGGTGGGGCGGGGACCGGTGGTATAAGGGGGGTTTCTTGGATTACTCTTTCCCTTTCCTGCATTGGTCGGTTAGTGGGGGGATTATTCTGCCGAATCGCATTAATAATGGAACCTTTAAATATGCGCATTTATTAAAAGATAAATAAGTGATGAGGATGAGAAAATCCATCAAGTGGAATACTAGAAAGCCGATAATGACTGGAATGATGGTTAAAGGAACCAGTCAAATGGATCAGCTGGGGGTTATTGCGGAATTAGAGGATCTTATTGGATGTGTAATCCCGCGACGAGATCGCTTAACTGAATCGGACGTAGGATGGACTTCGGATGGGGACTATATCACTGGACTCAGCCTATGGGCGCGTGAGTTGAAAACACTCCCAATGCCCATTAAGCGGCTCAATACCCTCCAGACCTTATATATAAAACAGAATGCACTGCAGATGCTCCCGGATTTCATAGGTGACTTGCAAGCGCTTCAGGACCTCTCTCTTGAGGGGAATAACTTGAAGTTGCTCCCAGATTCCGTAGGGCGCCTGTCCTCACTTCACACACTAAACGTGCAAGGAAACATGTTAACCTCACTTCCTGAGTCGTTGGGCAACCTACGAGCGCTTCACTCACTATATATTAGTTACAACCCGATCTCATTGCTTTCAGACTGGCTAGGACACTTGACTGCTCTCGAAACTTTGGGTCTTGCAGGTGTTGGGACGCCCGACCGCCCTCGACCTGGGATCCGCATCAAAATCCTCCCGGAATTCGTGAGGCAGTTGGTGGCGCTCCAGACGCTAGATTTACAGATGAACCAGCTCGTGACACTGCCTGACTGGTTAGGGGAACTCTCCGCCTTGCGCGTGCTCAGGCTGGGCGATAACCAGTTCGCGACATTTCCCGCATCTCTCCTTCAACTTCACGCGCTCCAGACTCTCGATTTAGAGGAGAACCTACTCACGACTCTCCCTGAATCAATTGGTCAACTGTCCGCCCTGCACACGCTCCTGCTGGGGAATAACCGGTTTTCGACGTTCCCAGCGGCTCTCCGTCAGCTCCGCTCCCTCCAAGTCCTCGGCTTGGGTTGGAATGGGATTAGCTCGGAGGGAAATCAAATCACGATGCTGCCAGACTGGATAGGAGAGTTCCCCGCCCTGCAAGTACTTAATCTATATGGAAATCTTCTCAAAAATCTTCCAGACTCAATCGAGCGACTCCATACTTTACATATTTTAAAATTAGGAAAGAATCGGTTCGAAACATTTCCTGCGCCTATCCTCCAACTCTCCGCCCTACAGGAACTTGATTTAAGGGGTAGCCAGTTCACAATGCTCCCCGACGATATAGGCGCCCTTCAATCGCTACAAACGCTAAACCTAGGGAATAATCAGCTTGCATCGCTCCCTGAAAGTTTAGGCGAACTCCGATCGCTCATTATACTGAATTTAGGTCACAACCAATTCGAAACGCTGCCAGCACCTGTCCTCCGACTCTCCGCACTGCAAGAACTCGATTTATATATAAATAAGATTGCGACGCT
>CAYGYC010000234.1:0-7294 GCA_964353755.1 uncultured archaeon
ATCAAAAACTCGATAAGATGTATTTCCTATTTAGATTTTAAAGATCCCTCTATTTTTTTTATCTCAGATTCAAATTCTTCCCAAATAGTTGATAAATTTTGGGCAAGAGGCATCAGTCGCTCTGTTTCTAGCATTATACCATATCCATGAATAAAGAAATGGCGAAATGCACGATACACATCGAGTTTTTTTAGTAATTCATTTGATATTATTTGATTCTCGACTGCAAGCATTAATAGGTCTTTATGGGACGACTCTGAAACAGATAAGGAAATTTTCTTATATTTTAAAATTCTTTTAAGAAGATTTTCCATTCCACTATAAATATTATGTAAAAATGTGGCAATAGCAGCTAAATCACTAATAGATTTCCTTTTATGCTTGATAATCTTTTGTAATGCATGAAGTGTAATTGTAATATGCTCTTTTTCTGCTAAAATCTCGCGAATTAAATCATCCGTAAATTTTGACCCCTCTCTCTTCAATAATTTGATTTAATAATGACTTTTGAGAAAGATCAACAAGATCCACGGGTTTAGATAAATTCCTTAATAATTCGCCATAAAACTTAAAAAATAAATCAGGACGAATTCCTTTCACAGCCAGATCAATATCATTGGCTTGTTCAAAATCGTCTATGGAAGACCCAAATAAATATATCGTAGAAACCTGATATTTTCTTGCAAATTGTATAATTATTTCTTTATCTTTTTCGCTTATCAAACCGTTTCTCCTATTCCTCATCGATGTCTTCTATTTATAAATAAATCAATATAATTTTTAAAGATTCTTAATTTGTATCATTTTCATTTTATTGAAATATTAAATGGCGATTCAAATTTTAGCATACAAACGAAAATCACTCCAATAATCAATACTGTAATCCAGAAAGTGATGTAGATATTAGTATGCAAGTACCAATTTGGTCGAATTAAATCGACAAACTTATTTGGTTCATTAGTAACTACATAAGTTACGCCTAAGCACCAGAGTTGCGAAAAGCGTGGTACACTATCAACCGTCCAAGTATTTATAGGAACGCCTGCTGTAGCATAGGCTTCAAACATTTTATAGGACAACCCATTCTGAACATTGATCATATCGTATCCTGTGGCTAAAAATTCGGTTACCGAAAGAGGGTCTGCTATATCAATACTTAAGGCGGTTTGCATATTTGGAGCTTCCAGTTTGGCTATATTCAGCCACTCCTCATTCCCTGTGGCTATCCAAATTTTCTCATCTATCCCGGCGGCTTTTAAAACACTGAGACAGATATTGAAATATTGGGTATAATTGGGATGCCAACTGGGAACGCCTTTGAAATCAACATCTAAAATAAGCCCATGGTCTCGAGTGAAATTTACAGCTTCTGTGAGGGTCGGAATTTGAACATTACGATAACTTTCCGCTTGTGCGCGAGAAATGACCCCTTTGGCGATAGCTCGATAGGGGTCCTTCTCAACGAACCAACTACCGGCATCCAGTCGCCTCAGGTCTGCTAGAGTGAAATTTGAAGCCGGGTCATTTTCCCGCCCTGGGAATTCGGCACTCACATTGGTAGTGCGTTTGAGCGTATCGTCATGAAGAAGAAAGGGGATACCATCATAACTGAGCTGCACATCGATTTCCCACCCCGGGACCGAAAGATTCGCCACACAATCGGCGGCTATTAAGGTATTTTCTGGTGCTATATGCCCACCCCCCCGATGTGCAATAATTTGCGGCTTCGGTGGAAGGTCCCCTGCAATCACATTTACGGGTTGAAATATAAAGGGCAAACTAAAGGCAAAGCCATATCCGATCCCAATGAGAATCAATAAAATGCCTCCCTTTGTCTTGGAATCCACTTTTTTCGCAGGAAATTTCAATAATCGATGGAGATACCCTAAGAGGGCATATAAGAGAAAAAAGAGAGCGATAAACATGCCCAGATAAATTAAAGGACTGATATTTTCAATGAGCGAGAAAATTACAATTGAGTCCTCCCCAAAGAGGAGAATCAAGATGCAAAGTAATGAGTCAAAGAGAATTAAGAGCACAATCGTGGTAATCTTATGAACGATATGTGGTCTTATTTGGCGGGTCAGAATAATCTTTCTTATATGAAAAATTACCAAGATAGCGCTGTATATTACAGGGATTCCTATTAATAACAGTAAATATACAATATAATTGGCTTCAATACCAATAAAGTCAGCGAGATAATAGTTTATTTCTCCCCATAAGGGTTCGATTGCGAACATAATCGCTTCAAGGCTTAACAAATTTACAAAGAGAACAACAAATAGAAGAATCCATTTCTTTCCTTGCGCTTTTTGAAACCAATTCCCATCTGACATAGTAAGTCGCTCACCAATTTCAAAGTGATTTAGTAAAAATAAGATTTAATTCCCTCAAAAATTTATTCTACTTTGAAATAGTGAGGTGTTTCGGAATGAGTTTGAAAGGAAAAACCGTGCTGATTTTAATTGAAAACATGTATGAAGATTTAGAGGTATGGGTCCCCTATTATCGATTAGTTGAGGAAGGCGCAAAAGTCATTTTAGTCGGCCCTGAGAAAGGCGAATTTAAAGGGAAATATGGTTATCCCGCTTCCGCTGAGATTGCCGCCAAAGACGTGAAAGTTGATGACATTGATGCAATTTCCATTCCCGGTGGATTTGCGCCGGATTATCTCCGAAGATATGATTCTATTGTCAATTTGGTCAAATCCGCCTTTGCAAAAGGGAAAATCATTGCGGCTATCTGTCATGGTCCCTCCGTTTTAGTGAACGCTGATGTGTTAAAAGGTAAGAAAGCTACCAGCTTCATGGCGATTAAGGCGGATATAATTAATGCCGGTGCCAAATTTCTCGATCAAGAAGTCGTTCGGGATGGAACCCTTATTACATCCCGGAAGCCCGCTGATTTACCCGCCTATTGTAAAACGATCATAGCAGCATTAGAATAGATTTGATAATGATTCAATAAGATTTAATGCGGTTTATTTATTTTTCTTATCTACCTTTTCGGATTCATCTCCATGGTCATGAGCACCGCAACTTTCATCGGAGCATCCACAAGAACCTGTTGCACACCCCTCTTCTAGTAATTCATTAATATATTTCGTTAAATACGAATTCACCATCTGCTGTTGCGTATTTCCGAAAAATAAGTTATAATAGTGATTGTAAACTTGATCGACAATCTTGGCATCTTTAAATTGAAATTGGACAAAATCTTTCTCTACTATAATCTTATAATCCGCTATTTTCTTATCTTTGCTGAATTGCCTTAAGATTTGTTCGAAACTTGCCTTATCAACGGGTACTCTCTCGAAATCGCCTCCTAAATAAATTATTTTCACCCATTTTTCCGTATTATTTTTTTCCAATTTAACATTTTTCTGCATTTGTTTGTTAAGGTCCTCTCCAAATTTCAGGGATTCTCGCTGGGCGATTTCCAATAATTTGCTTTTTAATGCTTTTTTATCAAGATCCATTTTTGTCCCTTTACCATCAAATCGGTTTAATTTTATTCTATATGCAACTTAACTATCTTGCCATTTAATATTTGATGTAATTCTTGCTGAATTCTGGCATATATTGAATTTTGATTGTTAGACCTTTTACGATGAAAGAGCTTTATAATAGCTAGAAGCGATTAATATTATCATAACTTTTAAAAGAAATTCAGGATAAAAAAAACGATAAGAAAATCAATTTATTCAGTGGTGAAAGAAAATGAGTTTTCTAAAAAGAGTTGGTCATAAAGTTGCAAGTGAGGCAAAAAGCCAAGTAAAAAGCGAGGTATCAGAAGCTATTGATCGCGAAGTAGTAAATGCTAAAGATAGGTTACAAGGAAAATTGGATAAATGGGAAGAGAATTTGTATAAGAAAGTTACAAAAATGGATAAGCATATAACTGGCAAAATTATCAAAGACTTTAATACATTCAAATCCGAGTGGAGTAAAGTTGCAGGTGATCCTATCCAATCAGTATTGTTCTTTGCAATTGCGTGTTATAATTATTGTCTAATTGATAAAAATATAGGCGAAAATATGGCTACCGTCATTCTTGCTTCCACTTTTCTCTTAAAGAATACCAGTTCCCCAACGGGTTTCAAAGTTAATCGGGCGGGTGATGGTTATTTATTGGAACATATGCGCGAATCGCCAAAAATTATTCAATCCTATTTCGGTGGGACCCCTGATAATAATTACGCAGTGGACCCGGAAAACCTCGATATGCATGTCGTTGGCAAATACGAAGGAAAAACGCAACAAGGCATCCCAGAAGCCTGTATTACCCTTAATAGCGGTGGAAAAGATTTTGATACCCCACTCTTCCTAAGGAAAAATAACCAAGGTCAGTGGAAAATGTTCGGCTTCTCCTCTCTCGCTACGGGTGTTCAAGTTACTAAAGAAGAACTCGGTAATTTTTGATTAATATTTGTCATTCTTTTTTTTTATTCGTTTTTAATTGATTTTTTTTGATAGAAAAAACCTGTTTAAGTTGATTAAATTCTGTTGATCAATTACCTATTGCGATTTATGACATTCTTTTTATTTTGAAATCTGGGTGTATCGATTTTTCTCAATTATTTATAATTTTAAATCCGGGTTTTCGGGTCCAAAATGTTTTAGCATAACAAGGGGTTCCAAATCAGAATAATTTTTAAGGGTCACGCCTTCTTTTGCGGCAGCTTCGCTGACAAAGAATTCATCATTGGTCAATTGCCCGTAACGGATGAGGATAGGCGTTTCGATTTTCCAATCGTTTAGGGTACCATAGCCTTGCACCATAATCAGTCCGTAAGCGGCGCTATCGCGGATTGTCACAGATTTTCCCGGGAGGATCGTAAGTTCTTTCGCACTAAAAGCTGATGACTTATAACAAATCCAATGTTCTAGATATCCTTCCGCCTTCATTTTGTCGAGATTTTTTACAGGTTTTGGGCGCATGAAATGTTTGGATTCGAATTGTGGGTCAACATTCAACTCCCAATCTATAATTTCCATTAAAAAATCGACATCGCCCCGTTTCTCTTGTGGAGCACCTTTCCAGAGTAGGTCTTCAGAAACTATTTGGTTCCCTGCGAGGGATTGAAACATGGCAAATACATCACTGGCCTGTTGCGGTTCATAAGTGCAGAGTGTACCCGGCGCATGCAGTATTCCGGGAGGGACATCCCATCCCGTTCTCACTTCAAGCCGATATGCTTTGGATAGATTTGTTATTTTATTGTCCCCTTTTGTAAAGTTGCGCAGACATTCTCTCACTTGATCTTTTGTCACGCCGGATTGGAATCCAAAAAAGGTATATGGGAAATCCCCACTATGATTATTCATTTGCGGAGCGAAATAGTAAGCTTCATGCTTTGCCTTTTGATTAAGCAGCTTAGCATGTTCCTCTCGATGATGAATATGATGCGGAAGTGGTCCTTGATTATCAAAAAATTTCGCATACATGGGCCAGAATCCATATTTATCCCATAAGCGTTTGCCAATAAGTTGATCCTGGAATTCATTTATGACATCACGGAACAGGATTTGCTTTGTTTCACGTCCCTCTTTGACTACCACAAAACTTAAGCCTTCATTAGGCGCGGTTAGCGGACCATTATCTGCGGGAGTGGTAGAAACAAACCAGCGTTCATCGATTCCACCGCGATTTGATCCTAGTGCGTAGTAATCATCGGGATACAATTTAATCCTTCGTCCGGGTATGCAAAATACCCGCGGAACCCAGTTCGGAGCAAGTCTTAAAATGCCCTTTCCTTGCTCAAGCGCTTTCTCAGCGAGAGATCTAATAGAGATTCAAATCACCTTCTGAAATATCGTTGTGTTAATTCTTCCCGATTATCCATAAAAACTTTTTATGCTTATTGATCTAATCGGATAGTAATTACAGGTATTTTTAGAAAGGTGTTGTATTATGGCAGCAGAAGTGGTGATAGACGATTATCTAGTGAATTTAATGCGAGCAATGGCAGTACCAGAAAAGAAGATCAAGGATCAAAAAGTCCTTGCGAAAATTCTGAATCAAATCATATCAAAAGAAGATGGAAAATTCCTAATTCAAGTAGGAAAAGATGGAGGAACCATTCCTGAACTAAGTGCACGCCTCAGAATGAACCAGCAAGAGTTAGCGAAAAAGCTAAATGAAATGTTCCTAGATAAAGGAATTATTCATCCCGAATTTAATAAAGCCAAGGGTTTACCGATTTGGAAACCGACAGGGTCCATATTATTGCATGATTTGGTTTTCATGAATCCGAAATATCAGCCAGATACGCATAAGGAGTTGTTGGATTTGCTCGACGAATTTTATGAAACCGTTATGGCACCAGTCCTTGGGCATGCCCAACGCCCCTTGTTCCGGATAATCCCTGTAAATGAGGTAATTTCCGTGAACCAGGCGAAGGTCCTCCCCTATGAGGAAGTAGCAAAAATAATAAATAAAAGTCGAAAGATCGGAGTCGCCCATTGTGTTTGCCGGAAACGGGCAAGACGCTGTGACCATCCATCCGAGGTTTGCCTGAGTTTCGATATGGCGGCGGATATGCTTATCCAACGAAAGTTTGCAAGGAAAATCTCAAAAGAGGAAGCTTTCAAAGTTATTAAAATTTCAGAAGAAGCCGGGTTAGTGCATTGTGTGGATAATAAACAAAAGGGGCTCATTTTCATCTGTAACTGCTGCTCATGTGGCTGCGGCGCAGTACGGGGCGTGGTAGCCCATGGTTATCGCCAGATCGTGAATCAATCTCGATATCAAGCCGTATTGGATGCTGATGCCTGTATTGGCTGTGGAACCTGTCTTGAAAAATGCCAATTCAATGCAATTACCTTGGAAGGCGAGAAAATAGCTATAAACCTTGAGAATTGCTGGGGTTGTGGCAATTGCGCTGCTAATTGTTCGCAATCAGCTATTAGTCTGAAAGAAGTACGTCCCCCGGAACACATCCCTGAGACCGGAATGAGCTTTATGGGATTTTAAATACCTATTACTTTTTTTAATTACTCTTACATTTTAAATTATTAAACAAGTTCTCATAAATTACCATTAAATACTTGATTCTTTGGGATGTACCTTGAATAATTTGAAAATAATGTGCGAGCTGTCTGATTTCTATTTAAAATTTTTAAAAGAAAATTCGAATCCGAATCCGGAAAAACCGATTTTAAGCCTCACAAGGGAAGCTTATGAAAAATTAATGAAATTATTGAGCAGACAGGGAACTAGATTATAAGAAGGCATTAATTTTTGGTAAAATTTGAAGAAGTTATCAAGGAAATTTACGATAAATTAAAAA
>CAYGYC010000235.1:0-7288 GCA_964353755.1 uncultured archaeon
TTGGAGATTACTGACAAATTTATGAAAAAAGAAAAGGGTAAGCCGACCTTTTATGCAAAGGTTAGTGAAAAAATATTTTTAAAACCGGATACAGACCCGCTGATTGAGTCAGCTCTTAGCGGATCGCTCTATGAACTTTATTATTAAAAGATACGTGAGAAACGAAAAGAAAAAAATAGGAGGATTACTTTAAGACTTTCGTATTGCGCCCTAATCCGAGGGAAACGACATTTCCTTTATTATAGGGTCCTTTGCTCTCATGGGTAATATCAGTGAAGACACCATGTAAGGCATCTTCAAACGTGATTCCCAAGTCTTTTAGCTGAATGAATTCTTTGGGATTTGGATAGTTCCAATCGAATTTCGATTCTTGAAAGGTTTTTTTATCTTTTGTATTGGGAAGTTTACAATCAATGGTCTGACTTGGTTGTGGAATCCCCTCTTCTTTTAGCGTTTTCTCAAAAGCAAGTGCCCAAATTTCAGGAAAATTCTTGGTAAGCCACTGTATCCCCACTTCCTCTAATCCTTGGATGTAGAGCTGATGCCCGGTGGCTAGACCCGCTAATCTTAAAGCGAAGGGTTTGCGTCCCATAGCGGCCATAGTTTGTATTAAGGGGGGCCATGGCACAAAGCAGAACCAGTAATCAGGCATCCCATAAGCGCTTTTAGCACTCATTCCATCCCAAATGCCAGCAAAAGCTTCCCACGAACTCCGCTCTATGAGCATATTAGCCATAGCTCCGCCCCACACCATACCAATAATGTAGGAGGAGTTTGCCCATTGCGGCGCCCGTTCGTTCCGTACATCGCGGAGGATGTCCTGCAATTTGTTCCCGATGTCTATAAAATTGAATTTGATTTTAGCGGGAAGATCCCGAATTTTGTAGCCTAATTTCATGTGTCGTCGGTCGAGAAGCTCATCTTCCGGCTTCACTAACCACCAGTCCACAGGGATACCGTCCTCACAATGGGCATTGAGCACAAAGAAAATTTTACCATCTTCCGCATCGTTGAGGACAACAAAAGTCGTGTCAGTAGATTCCCCAAATAACAGCTTATTAGTTCCCTGGGCTAAATCCCCACGGATACTTATTACAGGAGGAAAAAGGGTGTATGTTACAATTTTAGCAGGGTCCTTGATGTCGCCGTCAATAATTGATTTAGCTGATGAGATGGTATTGTCAAGACGTTCTTTCAATTCGGCATACATGTAGTCCACAGAAGCGGAAATCATTCGTTTCAAGATTCCGTAGCCATGCACCTTGTGAATTTTCCATAGGTGTTTCGCTAAAGGGGTGTATACCTTGGTCACGATATCATCCGGGATATCACCGTATGTATAGGGAGGCATAATACTCACATCATAATATTTCCGTTACATTAGAAAAAGAAGTTTATAAGTCTTTAGAAAAAATAGAAGGGGTCAAATTCTAGAAGGAAAAAAAGGGGAAAAGATTAATCGGCCCCTCGTAATTCTTTGGCTTTTTGTTTTAATTGTTGCTTTAGAAGTTTTTCTTGACCGCCTGCTTCTAGGATAGCCAGAAGGAAAACGGGTATTTTTTCAGCGTGTAATTCTTTGCCGGTCCGGAGATTTTTCAGGGTAAAGGTCTCGTAACTGAATTCAATTTCATCGCCCTTCTGGACTTCTTGACTGACACCGGGAACGATGAGTGGCGGAAGTCCTAATCCAATGGAATTGCGATAATAGATGCGGGCGTATGATTCACAGAAGGTCGCAATGATGCCAAGATTTAATAAGGCTTCGGGCGCTGTTTCGCGGCTAGAACCGCAACCAAAATTCTTTCCCCCGACAATGACATCCCCTTGCGCAACTTTTTTAGGAAACTCTGCATCTTCCGTCTCTAGCACATGAACTTTTAATTCAGGGCTTCCGAGGTATTTCCCAGGGGTAATCAAATCCGTATCGATATCATTCCCAAATTTCCACACTTTTGCTTTAATTACTTTTTCCACATTGAGACCTCCTACAATGTTCGCGGATCGGTAATTACGCCTGTAATTGCAGATGCTGCAACCACCGCGGGAGATGCGAGGTAGATACCGGCATCTTCTGAACCCATCCGTCCTTTGAAATTACGATTTGACGCGCTAATGCAATTCTCTTTCGGGGCAAGCATGCCCATATGAGCGCCGAAACAGGGGCCACAATTGGGATTGCAAATAATCGCCTCTGCGTCAATGAGCGTTTCAATGATCCCTTCTTTAATAGCTTCTTTATAGATTTCTTGCGTAGCGGGGATGACTAAAAGCCGAGTATTTTTATTGACCTTGCGCCCTTTTAGGATTGCCGCGGCAATGCGCAGGTCTTCCAGACGCCCATTTGTACAGCTCCCGATAAAGGCTTGTTGAACTTCGACCTCTTTCAGTTGAGACACGGGTTTAACATTATCAACGGTATGAGGACATGCGATTTGCGGTTCGAGGTCGCTGACATCCATCTCATAAGTCTTTTCGATTTTGGCAGCGTCATCAGTGGTAACGAGTTTATAGGGTTCTTTCGTTCTCCCTTTAAGAAACTCCACAATTTTATTATCCGGAGGGGTAAACGCAAATTTTGCGCCTAATTCCAGCGAAAAGTTAGAAAGAGTTGCTCGACTCCCAATACTCATCTCGTCCGCAGCTTTCCCAATGAATTCAATGGATTTATAGGTAGCCACATCTGCCTTGTAATCGCCTGCTATTTTTAAGATGATATCTTTGGACATCACATACTTCGGTAGCGTTCCATTAAGTACAAACCGAATGGTTTCGGGCACTTTAAACCAGAGTTCACCCAAAGCTGCAGCAACGGTTCCATCGGTATCGCCGATTCCAGTCCCTGCCGCATTGTACGCCCCGTAAGTTGTAGTGTGTGAATCGGTTCCAACGATTAACATGCCGGGTCGAACAAGACCCTTTTCAGGGAGAACCTGATGACAGATACCCGCTTTGATATCATAAAAATGGGTTAGTTCTTGTTTAAACGCCCATTCCCGTATCATCTTTTGCGCATTTGCGGCGAAAACGGTGGGTGCGGGAGCGAAGTGATCCTCCAACACCACTATTTTGTCGCGATCAAACACTTTACGCACTTTCGCGGGGAAACCCATAAAACGCGCTATAATCCGAGCCGCAGCTATGTGGGCCATCAATAAATCTATTTTTGCTATTAAATACTCGCCCGGCTTCACTTCATTTTTTCCACTTGCTCGCGCTAAAATTTTTTCTGCAATAGTCATAGGTCGTACCATTTCTCTCATCACCAATTTTTTTTATGTACGCAAATTTTTTGTGTGAAGAATAATTAATAATGACTATTTAGTTACAAATAAAAAAATACTTATACAATAACTTACTTGATAAAGCAGGTATTTCGTTGAAAAAGCGGGCAATTCTCTGTCTTTTGAAGACGGATATTCATGATCATTGGGAATTCAAGATCCAAATAGAAGAATTAAGGCGTCTTGTGACTTCGATGGACTATGAAATAGTTCAATCCGTCGTCCAACAACGCGTGAAGAAATATAGTGATTACATGATCGGGAAAGGGAAGGTAGACGAAATTAAAGAGTTGGTGGATACCTATAAGGTAGATGTAGTTATATTCTACAATATTTTAACGAGCAAACAGAATTACAACCTCGCGTCTCAGTTACAATGCGAAATAAAAGACCGTTTTGATTTGATTCTAGACATTTTTGAGCAGAATTCTTCAGATAACTTATCAAAGATGCAAATAAGACTTGCTCAATTGATTAAAACCTTTCCGAAATATAAAATCCAAGCGCATAAAAAATTCCAGAAAGAGCATGCCTACCTTGGATCTACAGGGGAATTCGCATATCATTCGAAAATCAGAGCATATGATAAGCAAATTGCTAAAATCCGATCAGATTTAAATATTCTGAAAGATAAAAAAATGGAACAAATAGACAGCAGAAAACAGGGTCAATTTCCATTTAAAACGATTTGTATTGGCGGTTACTATAATGCTGGGAAAACAACATTATTCAATGCGCTCACAGGGGAGGACAAACTGGTAAGTGATAAACCCTTTACTACGCTCTCCAGCAAATATAGTTCCTTAAAAAGCCAATCCAAAATTATTATAATAGATACCATCGGATTTGTATACGACATTGACCCTAACCTTATTAAATCATTTGAACTCCAAATTCTCGATATGAAAAATGCCGAGAAAATGCTGTATTTGATTGGATTGGATGATGAACTAGAGTTTATTACCCAAAAATTTCAGTATGGACTTAAATTATGGGAAGATATTGGTGTTCTCGACTCTAAAATTATTATTGTCTTTAATAAAATGGATTTAGTTTCAGAAGAATTTATTAAAAATTTATTAAAAACTCTTGAAGATCCGTTGAAAAAATTTCCTCATACATTTATTTCTGCAAAAAGTTCTAAAAATTTAGATTCGTTAATTAAATTATTTTAAGTTCTATTTCAAGACGCCTTAGAGGTCTCCATATACTTTTATTTCAGTAAAAAAAATTATTCTAATTATTACAATCCGATTAATGATAAAATAAATATACGCGAGAGAATCTAGAAAAAGGGGAAAAAATTTAAATTAGGTATAATGGCAGGCGCGAAGTACTGTGGTAGGTATAGTTCTGATTGGAGCACAGTGGGGCGATGAAGGGAAAGGAAAAATGACGGATTATTATGCCTCAAAAGCAGATATAGTGGTACGATTTCAAGGTGGAAATAATGCCGGGCATACAGTAGTAGTGGGAGAGCAAAAATTTAAATTCCATTTAATTCCTAGTGGCGTAGTTCAGGGGAAAGAAATTGTCATTGGAAATGGGGTTGTGGTTGATCCAAAAGTTCTACTAACCGAAATAGACGAACTCGAAAAAAACGGGATTAAAGTAAATTTGAAAATTAGTAATGCAGCTCATGTAATTCTGCCGTTTCACATTTTATGGGATAAAATGGAGGAAAACTTGAAAGGAAAAGCAGCAGCGGGTACAACGATGCGAGGAATTGGTCCAGTATACACCGATAAAGTCGCAAGATATGGTATTCGGATGCGGGATTTACTTCATAAAGAGGTTTTAGAAGAGAAATTAGAAATAATGCTTTCCATTAAAAATAGAATTTTTGAATTATTTGGGGAAAAGACATTCGATAAACGGTCTATATTAACAGAATATCTTGAATATGGTCAAAAATTGAAGGAATATATTACGGATACAGCTTTATATCTCAATGAAGCATTAGATGCGAATAAAGTGGTCGTATTTGAGGGGGCACAGGGTACCCTTTTAGGGGTTGATCATGGCGTCTATCCCTATGGAACCAGTTCCAATACCACATCAGGTGAAGCCTGCACTGGAACGGGTGTAGCGCCAACTAAAATTACGAAAGTGATAGGAGTTGTTAAAGCATATCTCAGTCGGGTTGGGCAAGGTCCCGTCGTGACTGAACTTACTGATAAAATAGGGGATTACATTCGGGAAAAGGGGTATGAATATGGGACCACGACCGGGCGCCCGCGTCGCATAGGATGGCTCGATTTATTTGCCGTAAAATATGCTCATATTATTAATAATTTTAATGGAATAGTTCTTACCAAGGTTGATGTGTTAGGGGGGCTCGAAAGGGTTAAGATTTGCACGTCCTATATAATGGAGGGTAGAAAGATTCCGATTATGCCGACAGAACCATACCTTCTCGAAAAATGTCGGCCCAACTACATCGAATTAGAGGGATGGCCAGATTATTCGAACGAGAAATGGACTGAAATTGCTAAGAAAGGGTATTCCGGACTTCCCAAACCTATGATGAAATACATTGAAAAAATAGAAGGGTATTTAGGGATTCCGGTGATCATGGTATCAGTAGGATCTGAGAGAAACCAAACGATTGAAATAATAACGCTTCTATAATTTCATTTAAGGATGAGTGAAAAGTAGATGCTGAAATTAAAAGGAAGTTTTGTAGCTCTAATTACTCCAATGAAGAAAGATAGAAGTATTGATGATGAAGCAATAAGAAGATTGATTGATTTTCAGGTTGAACAAGGGACGCATGGTCTAGTACCTTGTGGGACAACTGGTGAATCTTCAACAATGTCCCATGATGAGCATAAACGGGTAATTGATATTGTAGTGGATCAGACCAATGGACGCATTCCCGTTCTTGCAGGGACTGGATCGAATTCAACCGAGGAAGCCCTTGATTTAACCAAATATGCAGAGAATGCAGGTGCAGATGGCGCATTACTGGTATGCCCCTATTACAATAAACCTACTCAGAAAGGTTTAATCTACCATTTTACCACTATTGCGAATGAGACGAATATTCCATTAGTCCTTTACAATATCCCTTCACGAACCGGATTAAATATAGAAACAAGTACTTTTCTAGAACTGGCAAAACATAAGAATATAGCTGGAGTCAAGGAGGCGTCAGGAAATTTAGGACAAATTATGGACATTATAGCAGGTGCCCCAGAAAATTTTACTGTCATGTCAGGTGATGATTCCTTAACATATTCGATTTGTACCTTAGGCGGAAAGGGTGTGATAAGCGTCGTTGCAAATATTACACCGAAATTAATGGCTTCCTTCATGAACCTGTTGATGCAAGGGGATTATGAGAAGGCACGCAAAGAAAATTATAAATTACTTCCCTTATTTAAAGCTCTATTTCTTGAAACCAATCCAATTCCGTGTAAAAAAGCAGCAGAATTAATAAAATTAGCGGGAATTGAAAATTGGTACTTGAGGTCGCCCTTAGTTGAATGTGCTCCTGAAACTACAGAAAAAATACGCGCGGCATTACAAAAATTACAACTCTTATAATATTTTTAAAAAGTGGTTCGACCATGATAAAAGTTGCAATTGCCGGTATAGATGGTAGTATGGGGGGGTTAGTGGCACAAGAGGTAATTCAGGACACAGATCTAAAATTAGTCGCAGGATTCACAATCCCCCAGTCTCCTAATGAGGGAAAGGATATCGGCACATTTTATGGATTAAAATCGCTAGGCATCCCAATTACTAGTAGCGACAAATTCGAAGAGGTGCTGAAAAGCACCAAACCGGATATATACGTGGATTTTACGATTGCACAAGCCGCAGAGAAAAATTGTATCACCGTTGTAAAACAAAAAATTAAAAGTGTTATAGGAACCACTGCCCTTTCCTCAGAATTCCTCCACAATTTTGAAAATTTGGTAAAGAAACATGAAACTTCTGCAGTAATTTCGCCCAACATGTCATTGGGAGTGAATATTTTATTTAAAATCGCGGATCAACTG
>CAYGYC010000236.1:0-7173 GCA_964353755.1 uncultured archaeon
TGAGATGCCTACTACTTGTATCGTCCCCGAAAAATCGTGTGAAAATTTTCCTGAGATCGTGAAAATTTTCCTGACCCGCTAATTTTCGAAAAAAACCCGTTTTTTTCCAGCTTCCATAAAAAATGATTCGAAGATAATTCCTAGTCTACCTCTATTCATTTTTTATATATAAATTCAATTTTCATTTTCTTGATCGGATAATTTTACGTTTAAACTATATAATCTTCCCAATTAGGGGAGCTCCATAAGGAACTATCGAAAATAGAAATACTGCTTATATTTTCCTGCCTATATCCTACTATTTATTTGGAGAAGTTAAGGCGGAATGCGGAAAAGCCCCGAAAAAACGTGGAGTTTATAAAGGACAATTTCAATAATATTTTGGTGAAAAAATTTGGAGCCTCAAGAACAAGTGGTCGGTCAGAAAATGAGAGTGGTTGAGCGGATTCAAGTACCAAGGACACCCCAATTGAATCAGCTGTGCCATACAAGCAAAAACCTCTATAACCAAGCATTATATTTAATTAAGAAGACATATGAGACTGAGTTGCACAATGGGAGGAAGAAGTGGATGCGCTATCAGGAGTTGTATGAGAAGTTGAAGGATTCGGAGAATTACAAGGCGCTCCCCTCGCACACGGCCCAGCAGGTCTTAAAGCTCTTGGATAAGAATTGGAAGTCGTTTTTCAAGTTGATCCGTCAGTGGCAACAGCATCCCGAGGATTTTCAGAAGAAGCCGGAACCACCGAAGTATAAGCCGAAGGAAGGGGAGAATTTGGTGATTTTCACGAACCAGCAATGCCGGATCAAACACAATAAAGAGACTAATAAGGCGGAACTGTGGTTTCCTAAGCAAGTGCTCCCGCCCATTGTTGTCAATGCGCAGCGGGTGCCGACGAAGATCAATCAGGTCCGCGTGTTGCCGATCTCGAAATTCAAGTCTTATGCCTATACTGTGGAGATTATCTATGAAAAGGAAGTTGAGGATGCTCGGCTGGATAAGAGCCGGATGCTGGCGATTGATCTCGGGGTGCGGAATACTGTGACCGTGGTGACGAATCTGGGGCTCCGTCCCTTTATCGTGCGGGGAGGCGTGGTTAAGAGTATCAACCAGTATTACAATAAGCGGCGGGCTGAGGTGCAGGCAATGAATGCGATCTATGGCATTAGACGGGATACAAAACATTTGCAAAAGTTGCGGCGGACCCGGAATAATAAAATTACGGATCTCTTCCATAAGCTCTCCCGGGCGATCATCCAGTATGCGGAGCGGTGGGGGGTAGGGACGATCGTGATCGGGTATAACGAGGGATGGAAGCAGCATTGTAACATGGGGAAAAAAAATAATCAGAACTTCGCATATATCCCCTTCCATAAACTCGTGGGTCAGATCCAGTATAAAGCCGGGCTGTTGAGCATCGCGGTCGTGCAGATCAGGGAGGATCACACGAGCAAGTGTTCCTTTTTGGATAAGGAGCCGATTGAACATCACGAGACATATGTAGGGCAGCGCGGCGTCTCGGTCAATGGCAAGGAGTGCCGGGGATTGTTCAAAACGAAAGAGGGAAAAATCATCAACGCCGACGTGAATGGGGCGTTTAATATATTGCGAAAGGCATTCCCGGAAGCGGTCACAACGGACGGGATTGAAGGATTAGGGTTAGTCCCTTATGCGGTAACCTTTGCCGCATTAGAGCACCTTGCTAACCTAAACTCCACGCTTAAAGTACTCCCGGAAGTGACCACAGCGGACGGGATAGATGGAATTGGTCGCCAGACCAGTGCCAGTGGGTCCTCTAGAGATGATTATATAAATTTATCAGAGATTTGATAACTTTTATAAGATCTAGGGACCTAACTTCTTTAGCATCTCTATGAAACTCGCCATTTTATTTTTCAGTTGAGTTAGATTCTCACCAATCCGATTGAAATCGATATCAGTAGAAGGAATTCCAGTCTCTTGGACGCGATCTTTGAAAAGGCGGTAAGCAGGCGTAATGGAAGTGCAACCGATGAGCTTATTAAAAATAATTCCATCAACTTTTAGTTGCTTTGCGGTATTTAGCCACGATTCAATAATGGTGCTATTTTCTTTCCATCCATCATGGGATTTCAGAAGATAATCACAATAGTTGCGAATCATATCGCCTTGGGTTTTTATCGGATCGAGCATCCCGTAGGACAAATAATCAGCCTGTAAAAGGCAGGCGCCTAATTCATTCATAATTTGCGGCAGATCAGGTTCGCTACCACTAAAGGTCGGAACGAGGAGTATCTTCGGAATGCCCGTGTAATCGATACTCCTGCGTTCATTGAGAACTTTCACGAGATTCATTAAATTTTTTCGAAAATAGTTCAAAGAGGAGAGATAATCGACAAAACTGATACTTAATAAGGCAATTAACTGCATATAGGCATATGGCGAGAGCGGCATCTTTTCCGGGGTCTGGATAAAGTTTAATATTTCTCGATATCCATTCCGAATTTCATTGGCGATAATGACATTTTCCCGAAGGGCTTCATCGGTTATTTTTGTCCCCGTGAGCGTTTCTAACCGACTACCCAATTGTTGTAATTCTTCATACATGAATTCTTGGGCATGGGAGGTGGTGGATTTGGGTATGTCGGTGAAGGCAATTGGAATAGAATTGTTTAAAAATCCATAAAATTGAGAGAACCAGCTACAGCGGCTGCCCCAAGCAAGAAATAATTTGATCCGATCTTTATAGGGCAGAGCCGATCCGTAAGCAATGCGGGTCGCGAAACAGGCGTCAGGAAAATTGGAAGTATCTGCTTGATTTTCGTACCCACACAAATTTTTATTATATTCGGTCAAGAATTGATTAATGATATTGCCAGCTTGCGGTGCCAGGACCCGCGCACCCGCTCCGACCAGCGAACTCCCTAAGACATTCGTCATCAATCGCGTCCCGCGGAGCAATCTTTCAGATTCGAATTTTCCAATTCGTAAGGGAAAAATCGGCGCTGCACCCGCACTAAAGACCAATTCGGCCCCTAAAGGCAGAATGGTCCCCACTACTATTCGATTATTCCGTCTAAATTTCCGAATTTGCTTATCCGCAGAGAAAAATTGCAGATTTAAATTCAAAAAACTGGGAATTAGAAATTCTTCCGCATCAACGCTCATCCAATTACCTCCTTAAATGCTTGAATTTGGGTTTGTAACCGGGTATCCTGAGTCGTACCGTAGTCCCTTTCGAGTTCGAGATAAGGAATTTTCTTATCGGCAAGTAGTTCTTTCAATTTCGCAGAGATTACTGCGGGAACAATGCTGCAATGCTTTACTTTATACAGAATAATCCCATCGACCTGGGTATTCTCATAAATCTTAGCGAGATTCGTCACATAATTGTCACTGAGAATCATTCGGCCGCTATTCTCTGCATTAAGATAATACGTTGCCAGCGCTATAAGGGGATCGATGTTTTCTTCAACGAATGACGTAATATAGTCTAACCCGGTCCAAGTCAAATTTTTACTCACTAAGAATCCTTGATTTTCGATTAATTGAATGATATTATCGCCTATAGGTACTCCATTCCCTACAAAAAGAAGGCGTTTCCCCTTCTTCACGGATGATGTTTCTTTCAAAGCTGCCAATACTTTTTGAAAATTTTCAATAGCGCCGTTTATCCCAAATAAAAAGTGGTTGTACAATAAATCTAAACATTCGACGCCGGTTAATACATAATCCTTTTCCGCTTGGAGCGCTACAATTTCCTGAATCAATTTGCGCTCGGTATTATAGAGTTGAATAGCCTGGGAAATCAATTCTTCCGTGCATTGCGTTCCGGCCATTTGTTCCAGATCCTCTTGAAAATGTCGCAATTCGGCAATCATAAATTTCAAGGCAAACTTGTTCTTAGTAGAAGGAAAGACTATATTCAGTTTGGGGATTTTAAAATACTTAGAAATCAACTCCGTCGCACACAGCTCGCCATTACAATAATTTGCCCCAATTATCGCATCTAATTCGCTATATAATCCATCCTTTTCAAACTGTCCGATGGTTCCTTGGGCAAATGAACAGGTTGCTGAAGTTAAATACTCAATCCCGGCGGTCGTTGCATTTTTATCCCCTGCAATACTTAATCGTAAGGGAAATCCACCTGCCGCGTAAATCAATTCCTCGGGGACCAATCCATGCGCCATAATCCCATAAATTTTGGTCTGGTGCGCTTTCAATTTGTTGAGATATGCGCGAACATCCGACGCTCGTTGAGTTCCAACCATAAATTATCAACCCAATACCGTATTCTTTATTCTGTGGATTAATTTTTATTACACGTTGATAAGCTTTAAGAAGTATTAAAAATGTATATGCCTTGCATTATATTAAGAAAATTTGACCTAAAACGATGTTATTAGAGATAGGAGATATGATGAACATATGACGGAAAAACAGTTTGTACGAGAACGGCGATACGAAGGACCTTCTGAATATCTTGGCGCCTTTGGGTTGGCAACTGTTTTTATTTTCGTTGGGATATTATCAATTGTATTTTATTTTATCCATTTTGATTTCATCAGCCTTCGCCAGTGGGGTTACTGGATGTTTATACCGGCGTTTTTTATTATGATCGGTGGAATAACTACTTATATACGGCATCAGCGACTTAAAAAGGAGGTTATAGCCGCGTTAGATAGCTATAAGAGTGGGGGAAGAATCGGTATCAAGAGTCTGGCGGGCGATTTGATGATGGCAGAGCCCCATTTAATGCGCCTGCTCATAGATCTACGCGCCGATCAGCAAATTAAATTTCGGGTGGATATGAAAACAGGGGAAATAATATTCGGAGAGACCTTTACCCCCCCGGCCATCGATACCAATAAAACACCTATCACCACCACGGATACCTTCTTTTGTCCGCAATGTGGAAAACGCATCCCCGCGGAAAGTGTATTCTGTCCCAACTGTGGGGGATCAATTCAATAAACTTCGCCCTCCTCCCTATTTATTTTTAATCGAGTTTCCCGTAAAAATATGAATGATTTTTATATTTTGGGAGTTTAATATTATCCCTGAATTGAAATTCTTGTATTAATATTAAAATTGTTAGATAAAAAAGAGGGAATACGGAGTTAGACCTTATTTTTCTTTTACGCTGACTTTGGGTTTAATTTTTAAATTCTCTCGGACTCGCTTTTCCGTTTGGATAAAGGGCATATTTCTGGCCGCATCTTTCAAGGGTTTTAGCGGATCTTTACCCCGTTTCTGAACTCGTGCCCATTCGCGTGCAAACTTGCCCGTTTGAATTTCCTGTAGTCTTTTTTTCATGATTTCGGGTAACCGTTCATCGATGAAACTTGCCCCCCGGGTTAAACCACCATACTGGCTAGTTTGAGAGTGATGATCCATCTGATCAATAATCCCGAATTCTGCCATTTCTTTAAGACTGTAAGAGAATTCCCCACTCATATAGATCTCAACCATCACTGCTTCGGGGGGATACCCTTCTTCTAATAAAACTTTAATGGCATTTCGTAAGATATTTCCGAATGAAGGACCGAAAATCTGTTCGCTGAAGAGATCCAGGTGGGCTTCCTGCTCGAATGTGGTTTCAATAGCGCCTTTCTTTGTCGTGCCAATACCTTTAGCTAAGGCAAGGAGAATCTCCTTTGCAGATCCTGAATGATCCTGATGAATTCCGATAAAACTGAAAAAGCCTTCGCCTGAGAGAAATGATTCCCGGACGCCCACGCCAATCATTCGGGGGGCAATCATAATCACATCAACAAATTCTGGCGGCTTAAACCCCGTTACCTCTCGAAAAGCGATGTTATATCCCGTCGCAAAGTCCAGAACTTTATTTTCTGTAAGATAAGGTAAAATATCACGATTGAAAATTTCAGCTTGAATCTCATCGGGGAGTAAGATCATAAGGATATCTGCTTTTTTTGTAGCTTCAGAAATAGAATACACTTTTAGACCATCTTTCAATGCGCGTTCGCGATATTCATCCTCAATATTCCCAACGATCACCTTAACTCCATTATCTCGTAGATTTAATGCTTGGGCGCGCCCCTGGTTGCCATAGCCGATAACGGCAATGATTTTATCCTTGAGGATAGCTAAATTCGCATCTTTGTCAAAATAAACCTGAGCATACTTTTCATTTAACACCATATTTTACTCATCTCATTATCGATTCATCTAAATCAACTCATCATCAAAACTTTTAGTAATGAATTTTAACTCTTTCAAGACTTCATCATTTCCATAAAGTGGAACTTTTCTTCGTTGACTGACTGCCGCATGAAGCGCATCAAAAAATGTAAGTCTATTATGTTGAGATCTTAAGTAATCGGCGAGAATAGTGTCATCAAACTTGATGAACTCCTCTTTTATCTTGTTATTATTCAGCTTTTGCTTCATTAATGTCAATGTTCGACTTATTTCATCTGGATTTTTTCCTTGGGAATATAAAACTGTCCGAACTTCGAAAATAGCAGAAGTAATCACTTTTATTTCAATTTTTTTGTTTTTTGCTAGTATTAATGTCTTTTCTACTGGAGAATTATAACGATCAGAGATGCGTAATCCAAATAAAAAGTCTGTTTCAGCGAAATATTTATTCATTGCGCTTCTTCTCTGCCTTTGATATGAGAAATTGCTCTAAATTTTCTCTTATTTTCCTATTCCATTCAATATCGGAACTTAACTTGTCTAATTCTTTATCTATATTTTCTAGTAATGGTATTAAGATAATCTTATCACCTGCAGCTAAGATATATACTTTTTGACCAGGTTTTATCGAAAAAACTTTTCTAATTTCTTTAGATATAACAATGCGGTAGTTTTTATCAACTTCAACAATACTCAAGTTTTATACCACTTTTAAAATTCTTCCACAAATTATTTTTTTATTCCATGATTTAAATTTTTACCCCATGATTTGGGAAGTAAAGTAGAGCTCTATCAGAACCTTTTTTTATTCTTTCCACATAATATATTTTATAGTTATAAAAGTAGGTCGAAATAATGAAATTGGAAAAAGAAGTGTTAGGGTTATTTATAGGAATGATCGCCTTTGAATTGGCGCTGATTATTGCAATTTGGATGGCCTATAACGTTTGATTTGAGGACATTTTAGTTTATTAATCTATTCCTTAAATCAGGAATGAAGGAACAGAGAGCTCTCATCTGAGGAG
>CAYGYC010000237.1:0-7164 GCA_964353755.1 uncultured archaeon
AGGCGCTGCTGCGGGCTTCGGAGCTGGTTTTTCTACTTTAGCTGGAGGCGCTGCTTCAGGTTTTGGTTTTGGTTTTGGTTTCGGTTTTTCTACTTCAGTTGGAGGCGCTGCTTCAGGTTTTGGTTTTGGTTTTGGTTTCGGTTTAGCTGGCTTCGCCTTTAATTCTTCTTCGGCTTCAATTTCTTCTTCAGCAAGTTCTTCTTCTGCTTCCTCTGCTTCTTCTTCTTCACCTATAGGCTTTTTCACTGCTTTTTTTGCGGAAACACTTTTTTTGCCCTTCGCCATAATTTAATCTCCATCTCTTTTAAGAACATTTAAAGTCTTTTTGTCTTTTATCCTTTTTCTAGATAAATTAATAAAACACAATCGAATTCGACAAAAAACCTAACTTGATATATTTCGAGGATTCTTCTACCGACGCTTTCATTATTAATTTTTCCCTCAAATTATTTTTATATGCTTCAATATCTGATTACTACACTAGCATGCTAAAGGATAAATCCAATAAAAAAGAATTGAAAATGTATTTCTAGAATTCTTATGAATTCTCAAAAATTAGAGGTGATTAAAATGGGTGAATTACGCTGGAATCCGATTCTTCGGGAATGGGTAATTATAGCCGCACATCAAACCCAACGCCCGGTTCTTCCTGATCTAAAAGAATGCCCGTTTTGTCCGGGCGCTGCGGAAGTTGAGGGCAGTTGGCGAGTGCTGCATCTTCCGAATAAATTTCCTGCGTTGATGCTCGACCCGCCTAAACCCGATATCGACCCGATTGACTTTTACCAAGTCAAACCTGCCAAAGGCACTTGTGAAGTCTTACTATATACGAAAGATCATAATACCGAATTTCATCAGTTGGACCTAGATCACATTTGTGAGATCATTGATATGTGGGCGGATCGGTACAAGGAACTGGGCGCCCGAAAGGATATCAAGTATGTCTTTATTTTTGAAAATCGCGGGCGGGCTATCGGCGTGAGTTTAGATCATCCACATGGGCAATTGTATGCCTTCCCCTTTGTTCCCTCTAAAATTCAGGTTGAATTGAATAATGCGAAGCAGTATATGGAAAAACGAAAGGAATGCTTATTCTGTAATATTCTGCAGAAAGAAAAAGAGGATGGACGGCGGATCATTTATGAGAATGAATCATTCACGGCTTTCATTCCCTTTTTCGCGACCTGGCCTTATGGGGTGCACATTTACCCTACCCGCCATTTCCAAAATCTGCTTCAGCTCACCGATGCCGAAAAGAAAGATTTTGGATCCATCCTGAAACTTATTCGCCTGAAGTATGACGCGCTTTTCGGGATCAAATTGCCCTATGTGATGGCGTTTTATCAAAATCCGACCGACACCGATTATTCGTATCACCATTTCCGCGTAGAATTCTATCCAATCTCGCGCGGGAAAGACAAAATCAAATATTTGGCGGGCGTTGAATTGGGTACTAATACCTTCATTAATCCTACGAATCCGGAAGAAAAGGCAAAAGAATTCCGGGACGTTAAGGTTGAGTAGATTTTCAACTCTTAAAGCCGTTCATACGTGCCCGATTCGATAAACCACTCCATCGTTTTCTTCAAAGCTTCATCCAATGTAAATTTTGGTGTCCACCCCAGAATTCGCTTGGCTTTTTCAATGTTACAGGTGTGATGATTGGTTAATATGCGAATCATATGCCGATGGATGAGTGGTCCCTTTTTTCTCCGAAAGATCTTCCCATAGGCGGATCCGAATAATCCCGCCATCTTTGCGACGACGACAGGAATGTGTGTAATTTTAGCGTTCGTAATATTTAGGAATTCCAAGAGCTTATCTAATAATTCTTTAGCTGTCCAATCCCCGGTTTTTACATTGAATGCTTCTCCGGTCGCTCGGTCATCTTCCGCCATCTGCAACATTAAATCGGCAATATCATACGTATATCCCCATGATCCCTGTTGATCCCCTTTCCCGGGAAGGAGCATCCGATTATGTTTGATGAGTTCCAGAACTGATGTTAGATTTATCCGATCCCAGGGACCAAAAACACTTGGAGGTCTTATCATCGTGATTGGCAGCCCCTTTCCCGCTGCATATTTTTCCCATAGATATTTTTCCGCCATAATTTTGGCTTTAGAATAATAATTATGCAGTTTTCCGTAGGGTTGGTCTTCTTTGATATCTAAGAGACTCTCATAGCCATACACGCCCATGGTCGAAACATGGACGAGCTTTTTAACGGAAGACGTCTTTTCAATCGCTTTTACCACATTTTGCGTCCCTTGGATAGTAAGATCTTGGTAGAGCTTCCAAGGCGCCCAGTGGATTACCGCTGCCGCGGCATGGAATACATAATCAGGCTGAGTATCACGCATCCCCTTTATAAGGGATTCTGGGGCTGTAATATCACCGAATATGAAAGTAAGTTTATTAGCATCCAGGCTTTTTAGGAAACTTAAATCTGAAGTTTCACGAACCAGGCAGGCTACATCGTGCCCTCTTTTTACAAGCACTTCCACTAGAGTGCTGCCTACGTGACCTGTACCACCTGTTACAAAAGCTCTCATAATAAAACACCTATGACTAAAACTCTCATAAAGCAACACTTGTTACTAAGGTTCTTATAAAGCAAAATTGAACATAGGTGTTTAAAAACATATTTTAATTTCTTTAAAATGAACTCTCTTATTTAGGGGGGACTTTGAACATAGGTGGATGTGAATATAGATGGAAAACAATGAACGACCAATAAAAAAACCCGCATAAAGTTCAGTGGGTTAATGCCGTTTCGGATAGGGATAGACACTTTTTATCTGATAGGTTCCATCCCGTTTTAGATGTACCGTGACCCCCATTCGATACTTACCCGCCTCCAATTCTAATGCATACCAAAAGATAACCGCGCCATCTTCATTGCGACTTAAAATTTCGCCAATATGATATTTGGAGTGTGCGAGCATCCTTCTGGATGTGGCAATCTTATGCGAATAGGCGATCATTTTCTCATCCGTATCCAGCGGCGGTACGGGCTCCATTAAAGCGTAGGTAAATCGTTTTTCCGGTGAAAAGTGTCCCGTGATAAGATTGTAAATTTGCCATTTCAGTTCCCCATATTCTTGCCCCTCCTGTGTATAATGCGTAGTATAAATGATTTTAAATTTAAACCAATTAAACATCGGGAGCGAAACCGTGTGGAATTTAAAATGAATGACCGCTTTCAATACCATGCGGATGAGAAAATACGATCCGAAAAAGATAGCCGCAATTAAATAAACGGTATTAAATAATTGAATGTTGGAATGCTTATAAGACGAGTAGAGGAATGGGAGGGAGGTCACGCTTACGAAGATGGTTAAAGGATCTATTCCAAGGATAATATCGAGTTTTACATGCGTCTTTACAAATGGCCAGAGCGACCCGGTTCCATAGCTGGTCAAAGTATCCCCTATTGTATGCGTAAATGCCCCTGTCAATCCCGCCCCTAAGCCCAATAGATAATGGGTACCTGTAATGATTGAAAAAACAGCCGTAGCCACCAATGTAACCGCAATTAAGCCCGGAATTGAATGGGTTATGCCCCGATGTTCGAGAATGGGAACTTTCTTAGAAAATGGTTCCAACACAAAATCCAAATCAAGAATTAAGGCCATAATCCCGGCAAATACTGCTAACTTCAAATCAACTTTTCCTAAGAGCAAGAACGCGATGAGAATATGACTGAATGTATCCATAGTTCAAACCTATACCCAATACCTTGTCAATGACTGTCTACTCCTATTAACTTTAAACTTAAAAATACCGCTCTCTTTTGCTGTTAAAATTTAAATGGAAAACTTGGTGAATCAATAATAAATAGTAAAAATTAGTAAAAATAAATCATAAAAAAAGATGTACTTAGGTGAATCGATGTGGGTGGTTTTGTAAAAGGAAACAGACTTTCTCCAGAAGCAGTTCAAAAAATCAATGAGCTTGTGAATGCTTCTATTGAAAAAAATATTAAAGGAAAAACGGGTGCAAATATGAACGAAGCTGATTTTATTAAACAAACGAAAGCGGAAGTGAATAAGCAAATCGCACCCTATCTTAAAGAAGGAGTAGATAATTACGTAAAGAATCTTATCGATGCAACAGTAGACAAAACAATAGAAGAATGTTATAAAAGACATAAAAGCCCAAGGAAACGTTTACCAATTGAGTATTGAATACGGGAATTACAAGCCTGAAAAATAGTTATCAAGGAAGTTACCAGTAAAATGTAAGTTTTTTGCTATGTAAAATTAATACTTTCTCCTTTTTTTCCCACGGAATCGATATAAATAATTCCTCCTTGTTAAAACCAACTCTAAAGGCAATATACACAATAATATCTTTTCAATTGCTAATAACTGTTAGGAGTTATGAAATCAATGAATGCGCTTCAATTTATAGAAATTTCATATAAAAATAAGCGATTAATTGACCAAGTACGAGGGATTTATGAAAATTCATTCAGGACAGAGCTAAGATTTCCGTGGGAATGCGTATTATATAAAATAAAAATGGACCAGATGAGAGAAAAAATACAAAAGAGAAAAAATGAAAAATATCATTTAATTGGTGCATTTAAAGAGGAGAAATTAGTTGCTTTTTTTATTTCAAAATATTTGGGGGAATTTGCTTATTGTACTTTTATGGCGGTTGATAGATCGCACAGAAACCAAGAACTTGGAACCCAGGTAGGTCTAAAAGTTATCGAAACGGCAAAAGCTGATGCGAATGAATTTCAAATTATGGATTCAGTACTCTTATTTGAAGTGGAAAAACCAGATAATGCCCCTAACGATGCCGTGAAACGCGAATCGGAGCGATTAATTAAATTTTATATAAGCAGGTTGAATGTTATCTTCTTAGACATTGCATATATTGAACCTACTCTTATCAAGGATGGACGAGACATGTATTTGGTCATGTATCCCCTTTCCAATCGGAATTACATCGAATCCAACCGACTCCTTCACTATATTAAGACCCTTTATCACTTGGAATATAATTTGACCCCAAAAAAAAATGCTTCAAAATTCCAAAGATACATAAAATTAATAACGAATTCCATGGGTAATCACGATAAAATTTACGGAATTTCTAAAAAAATATGGAATTATTAATTTATAAATGCATATTATGAGCCTTTGAGGCCTTTCTGGTTTGATTCACTTCTTCAAGTTAATCTTTAATGCGTTTTAATTCTATGCGGACCACATTGAATCGATCCATTCATTCTAACTCGACCACATCTGGGTTGCCGCCCCACTCCTTAGGGAATGAGCCACCGAATTGGAGCATAATTATATAGGGAAAAATGTCGTGATACAGGAATCCACAGAGACCACCGGTATTATGCCCACTCAATTCCATTTGGTCTCCTTTCTTATGTCCAGCATTACAAATCCTTTCACGTTTTTAATCGTTCCAATAATCCGATATCCTATCTGTTTTCCGACCAAATTAACTCAACTCCTTAACTTTAATTAATATGATAAAAGTTAAAGTATGAAATTAAATATTCAAAAATTAATTTAAAAATTTTAAAAATTGGAGGCTGATCTGATTGTCTGAAAAACCCAGAATTATGAAAAGTCCGGTCAATGGGAAAGAACCCCGGATTCATGAATCCGTTTTTATTGCGCCAATGGCAACAATTATCGGGGACGTGGAAATCGATGAAGGTACTAATATCTGGTTTAACGTTGTAATTCGGGCAGAGGCGAGCCATATTAAAATTGGCAAGAATTGTTCCATTCAGGAGTGTGTAGTAATTCATACGGAACCTGGAACTGAATTAAAGATTGGCGATAATGTTCTAATGGGGCATTGTGCCATGGTGCATGGCCCTGGGTCTATAGGAAATAATGTGATGATTGGGATATCCGCAACAGTATTGCAAGGGCATAAAATTAATGATAATGTCTTGATCGCTGCCGGTGCGGTGGCTCGAGGAACCTACGAATCAATGGGCATGTATGCAGGAAAGGTACAAGCAGAAAAAATAAAAGATATCAAAAAGAGCGATATAAGACAGTTAGAAACTGGAATCATGTTCTATGTCGAAAATGGAAAAAAATTCAAAGCCGCATTTGAAAAATCAGCGTAAAACACGCCATCCGCTGCAACAATCATAATGGTACTATCCAAATCCCATTCTAAATCTTATTTCTTTTTTTAGATGATGCGGTAAGCTAAAAAGGCGAGAATTCGGTATGCAGAACGAGAGGGAGTCTGATGGGGACTTTAAAAAGGAAAAAGAAGAATTAATTAGAAGATATAAGGCGTGGGGCTGTTTTCGGATTCTACGATCTGAAGCTGTAGAGATGGCATTTCGCATTCTTCGGAGAGAGCTATTTATGCCGAAAGGGCTGGAATCCCATGCCTATAGGAATCATGCCTATTTCTTAGCGGAAGGCTCAACAATTTCGGCGCCGTATATGCATATAATTTTAGCAGAAGCCTTAAATTTGGAGAAGGGACAGAAGGTGCTTGAGATAGGCACGGGATCAGGCTATCAAGCCGCGTTAATTGCCTTGATTGTATCTTCAAGCACGGATTCAGAGGCACATGTGTTCAGTATGGAATATCTCCCCCAAATTGCCCAATTTGCCAAAGAAAATATAGAAAAGGTCGGCTTGAAGGATCGCATTACCGTGATTTGTGGGGATGGGACCTTGGGTTTGCCGGACGCAGCGCCATTCGACCGGATTCTCGTCACCGCCGCGGCAAAAACGGTGCCACCCCGCCTCATCCAGCAACTCAAAGTGGGAAGACAATTGGTCATGCCCGTGGGACGGTTTCGCCGATTCCAATCGCTCATTCGCCTCACAAAAGTTAGTGATAAAAAAATTAAGAAGAAAACCTTACAGCGATATTCCGTCTATTTTGTCCGATTAGTGGGCGCTCAATGATGCGTTGAATGAAAAATGGCAATCCTCTTGGATGCGCCTCACATCGCTATTAAAAAGTCTTGTTTTTTAAAGTTCTAGAAAAAGTAGAAAAATATAATAAGTTAGCTTTGTATACCTTTTTCTATGGCAGTTGTAAAATTAAAAGAAAAAAAAGAATTAGATAAGCTTGTAGCAAATTTGAATTTACGATTAGGTAAAAAAATCTCACAACAGGACATTATGGATGCCTGTATTAAATTAT
>CAYGYC010000238.1:0-7159 GCA_964353755.1 uncultured archaeon
TATTATTCAAAAACAAGCCGAGGAGTCGTTGTATCAGAGTGAACAGCGATACAGATTGCTCTTCGAAAATGTTGGAGCTGATATTGAATATTATGATTTAACCGGCAAACTTTTATTGATCAACAAACTAGGAGCCGCAAATTTAGGAGGGAATCCGAGAGAGTTTATAGGGAAATCGGTCTTTGAAATTTATAACCAAGAAACAGCTAAGCTAGTCATGAAACGGATTAGTGCTATGCAAGATTTAAAGGAAATTAAAGCCTATGAAGACACGGTAAATTTACCGATTGGTAAAAAATCGTTTATATCGCTCTATAATAATATCCAAGATTCTTATGGCAATAATATTGGGGTTCAAATAATTTCCACTGATATCACGGAACGTATTAAATTTGAAAATCTGCGGAGACAATTTGTCTCTACTACCTCCCACGAACTACGCACGCCGATTTCAGTAATCATCCAATCTATAAATAACTTAATGAAATATCAGGAGAAATTATCAGAAACACAGCGCACGAAGATTATGGAAGGGCTTTCCCGAAATGCCTTTCTATTAGGTGATTTAATAGAAGATCTCTTATTGGTTTCAACTTTGGAGGAGAAAAAAATACGATTAGATTGGATTAGTTATCAACCATCCCAAATCTTACAGAACATTTTAGAGCAGCTGGAACCCCGTCAAAAAGCCAAAGAAATGACAATTGAATGTGAAGTTGATGAAAATATTAAATTATATGGAGATCCTAAACGAATTGGCCAAGTATTTCGCGTGATTGTTGATAATGCTATCAAATACTCGGGTGAAAGAACGAAAATAATGATAAAAGCCGTAAATCACTATACTGGAAAATATAATCCCCAAAATATCGATGGAATGCTCATTCAATTTACTGATTTGGGGCGTGGGATTCGGCAACAGGATATTCCTTATTTATTTGAACGATTTTTCAGGTCTGAGGAGGTCCAAACCACCCCTGGCACAGGTTTGGGGTTATCTATCGCTCGTAATTTAGTTCAGCTTCATCAAGGGGAAATCTATGTTGAGAGTGTTTATGGTAAAGGCAGTACTTTCTTTGTTTTCCTTCCGCGGATTGAACGAGCCCCCCAGATCTAACATTCCGATGAAACGATAGACTTTTTAACTCACCCGATTTTAAATCGCCAGATTTTAGGTGTTTAGTGATGAGAAATGGAAAATTTTTTTATTCCCTCTTGGTAATTCTAATCACCAGATAACCCGTGAAAAAATTTCTTTATGAGAAAATGTAAAAGGAGAAGGTATTTTTATTGAAACCATTAATACTTGTTGTGGAAGACAATCAGGACGTATTATACAATCTCAAACTCACTTTAGAATTCAATAACTATGCAGTCGCAACGGCAGAGAATGGCATAGAAGCGCTAAAAGTCTTATCCAATCTTGAGCAGCCTCCTGATATTATTGTCAGTGATATTATGATGCCTAGCATGAATGGCTATGATTTCTTTAAAAAAGTTTCAGAAAATCTGCTCTGGAATCGTATTCCTTTCATTTTTTTGACCGCCCGCACGTCTCCAAAAGATATTCGGTTTGGGAAAATGCTAGGTGTTGATGATTATATTGTTAAACCGTTTAAAGAGGAAGACTTACTCGCAAGCATTGCTGGCAAGATAACCCGAAACAAAAAGGCACAATCGGTGGATAAAAAAGTTGAGGAACTAATTTCTACATTAACAGTTGAAGAAGGTAAGACACCTGCCATCGCAGAAAATGACAAAAGTTCTATCCTTCTCGTATACGTTTTGTGGGACGACAAGAATGGACCATTAGTAAGAGATTATTGTCCGGCGGTTATCAATCTCCCTTTAACAATTCAAAATGTTGGATTTCAGCTATTTAATGGGGTGGCCTCCATTTACGGACAATCCAAGATTCACGAGGCGCAGGGAATTTTACTCAATATTGAAAACATTCATCGACAAGGCTATATCTATTTTGACTCAATTCCCGATGCCGCCTCTCGCGGTTCGGAACGGCCCTACATGTTAGGGGTGATTGCTCCAAAAATTAATTATTTTGAATCATTAAAAATCCGAGAAGTACTAAGAGACATCTCCTCCCGAATAAAAGGGAAAAAATCGTGGGCACTCAACGATTTCTGGGAACTTATTTCAAAAATATTATTAGTACCCGGATTTTAACTATTTTTTATCATACCTTACCGAACTGATATCGCGCTATAATATCCTCCTGTACCGGCTTGCCGACGTCAACGAAATAAGCGCTGTATCCGGAGACACGTATTACGAGGTCCTGATATTTTTCGGGATGGATCTGAGCGTCTATAAGGTCTTCTTGCCGAACTACATTGAATTGGATTTCCTGACCCCCGAGTTTAAGGTATGTTAGTACTAGATCAGCAATTTTAGCTCGCTTTTCTGGTGAATCTAGCAACATGGGTATTAAGCGCATATTTAATGCCATTCCATTGGAGATTTTTGTGTGATCTATCTTAGTAATAGATTTAATTACTGCTGTTGGTCCACTTTTTTCGGTATTTATCACGGGTGAAAGGGAATTAGAAACGGCTTCTCCGGCATTGCGTCCATCCGGTGTCGCACCCAGCAAAAATCCATCCACAATGAATAATCCATAAGAAAAGAAACTCGGGCGATAAATGCCTGGAGTTCTTAGGCAAGAATGACGCGTAACCTCATCGCAAAAGGCATTTGCAATGTCACAGGCAATAGAATCCACAGAATCATCGTCATTTCCGAATTTGGGTAATTTATTTTTTAATCGCATTTGGAACTCTTCGTTCTTTTTATAGTGCTTATTCAATATTTTTACCATGTTCTTCATCGGAAGCGTTTTATCCTCAAAAACCATTTTTTTGAGTGCCGCGAGGGAATCTGCGGTGGTGCCAAGGCCTCTTCCTGAAATAGAGCTGAAGTTATATTTAGCGCCGCCCTGAGTCATGTCGAGTGCTTTCTCTAAGCACCCATCGAGGGTCATGGAAATGAATGGATTGGGATAATAATACGCGTAAATGAAATCTTTAATATTCACGCACTTTACCATATGATTAATCATATTTCTCAGTTGCTGTAAATAGGCGTTCCAAACCTCGTCGTAGGAGTTAAATTCTTCCGGCTTGCCCGTTTCCAGCCCATACTTTTTACCCACAGATCGGATCATCCCATTCGTTAAAACTAATTCCAGCAACCCTACGAGTGAAATGTCATTTCCACTGGTAGTTCCGAAGGTATTTCCCTGCGAGGTGGGTTCTACGCAACCAATCAGGGCGTAATCCCTTGCATCTTCCAGTGATATACCTCCTTTTTGAAGTGCCGGAATTATAATCGCGTCATTAAAAATGGCAGGGCCACTAGTTTTTGAAAAAATTGCGATCGATCGGTCAATCCATCGCTTCGGACTTTTCTCCGGATGGATCCGGATAGAAAAGGAGTTGGTCATTGATTTGATATTTTCAGTTGCGTCCATGAACAGGTACGATAATTCATTTGTTGCATCATTGCCCTCCTTATCGATTCCTCCAACGGTCAGGGCCGCATTGTCCCCACCTAATTCTGATGCGGTGGCTTTACCATAGGCAGGCAACATTAACAAATTATAACTTAATTTTATCAATAACTCTTCACATAATTCGGTAACTTCAGCGTCCGTAATTCGCCCTGATTCTAAATCGATCTTATAGAAGGGGTACAGGAGCTGATCAGCTCGTCCAATAGCTAAAATACCTCCCATTCCATGTGAAATTGTTGCGATAACTTGGTTAAACCACACTAATTGGAGGGCTTCTCTGAAGCTCCTTGGCTTATTAGTGGCTATCCACTCACAAATCTTGCCTATTCGCTCAAGCTCCTCCTTTCTCGGGTCATTTACTTCGCGCGCTTTCTTCTCCGTTAATTGAGCAAACCGTTGAATGAACTTTACCGCGGCGTTGGTGCATATAAGCGCGGCTTCCAGAAATGCTTTCTTATCCCCGATAGCCCCACCATTATTTACAAACCGAGTTTGGAATTCCTGTTCAGGATTCCACTCCTTGGACAACTTTTCTATATTTAAGAGCGGTGGATTCGAAGTTTCCCCCTTCGATTCTTTATTGATTTGCTGTAAGCATTCTTCTATCCTTTGTTTAACTCCTGCAAATCCCCATTCTAGGATATTTTGATGCCCCATAACCAAATGACCTTGCGTATCGAATATATTATTCACAAAATTGGGATTATTGGAAGCTAGAAGCCTGATTCCCGCTCTGGCATGTAAGACTCGCCCTTTTATTAATCGATTGTAATACTCTTTTAGCCAGTTCCATCCAAACTGGCGGTACTTTTTAACCCAAGATCCTAATCCTATACTAATTTTCCAAAGCAGCCCTAACCTGTCCCAGATCTTCTCTTTCATATCTCGAACAGTTTTTCCTTTTCCCTTCCAATACGGAATAATCTCCTTTTTTAATAGCCTTTCCTCTTCGGCTGAAATCTGAAAGGGTTTTCGCTCCCGATTTTTCATGTTTTTTAAATCCATTTGTACTACGGGGATCATTTCCCCGCGCTCAATGGGAATCACTGAAGCCACTACTTTGCTAGATCGATTACCCACGATTTGCTCCACATCTAGAATATAAATTGTCATATGTTCTAGCGTTTTTTCAAGCGCACGGGCAGCACGGATGGAGGGATGTAACCCTTCTGTTTCTTTATAACTTTCGGTATAGTATTTTGCCCGTTCAATACAAATCTCATAGGGCGCATCATAAACCATTTGCCGATATAAATCGGTTCGGGAAGTCATCAAAATTCCTCAAGGTACATATATTAATTTCTTATTCTTGAAAAGGAAAGTTAAGATTTTTAATTTTCCTTGCTCTAGTATTTAAAAATTTTAAAGAAATAAAGAAATTTTTCTCTCCATTTTTATTTTTTCACAATGAAATTTGCGAGAAAATGTTATAAAAGTATTTAAAGTAGAACCATCGTAAAAATGTATATTAATTTTATGTAGTTTATCCTTAAAAAAATGAAAAGTGGGTTGAGGTTGAATTTGCCCTCTCAGATTTTAGTGATTGAAAATCATCCGGATATCGCTTACAATTTATATTTAACGTTGAAATTCAACAATTATGACGTAATTATGATTAAAAGTTGGGTAAAAGCTCTTGATATACTCCATAAAGGTCTGAAACGTCCTGACCTTATAGTAGGTGATGTTAGTCCAAGTATGAAAAGGATTCAAGATTTAAATAAGATTATTACGAATGATTCATGGCGTGAGATTCCTTTCCTTTTCTTAACAACTACGCACTTACCTAAAGATATTCAATTAGAAAAAATGTTAAAAACCGTCAACATAATTTATAAACCGTTTAAAGAAGAAGAGCTACTTTCCAGTATCCAAAAGATGCTGAAGCAACGGAAAAGTTAAGATTGGATCTATAATCAATAACCTTCTCTAAGATTAAAATTGAAGGCCCTCACTTTTATTGTTAAAGTAGTTAATAACGATTACTTTGTTACCTATTCGTAAGTTTAAGCATGTGCCGTGCTGGCTGTGTTTATCGGGATTCCAATAATGTATTATAATTTAATTATTGAATGACGGAATTACTAGTAAGACAATCTTTTTAAAAGTTGGCTCGAATGAGGGAATAGATGAATTAATTGTTGGTGAATCAGTGAGAAACCACCATAAAATGCTATTTGGGATGGTTCTGGTCTTTACGTTTGTTTTGATATTGCCAATGACAGTAGCGTTCAGTGAAACACATATCTTCGAAACTACCGAAATAAGTTATACTCGGACAATCTTTCCAGAAGATCATCGAGGGCGAATCCAGTTCGTTTTCACCGCAAATGATTCCCTTTCTGTCCAAATCACAGACGCTGATGAAGTTCTAACCCTTTGGAGTACTATTAATACCACCGGCAGTTGTGATTTAGATGTAGATAAGAATGAACTTTATCGCGCCAAATTTTCAAATATACAAAGTCATGCGATATATGTTGAATATTCGGTAACAGGACAGGGAATTCCGGGGTTTGCACTCTTATCCACTATCCTTGCTCTCCTATCTATGATCGGGTTCATTTATATTAAGATGCGAAGGCTCCTCCTTCCACATTAACATCCCCTTCTCCTTTTTTTCAAGGATATCATCAAGTAATTCGTTAAGTGAGCATGAGAACTGGTTCATAAAGCATAAAATTCCTTGCCTGTGTTTTTAATCGTTTGAAAAAGTTAAAAAGTAATAATCAAACTTATCTTCTGCTAGTCAAATTAGAACCTAGATCGTAACTGAGATGGGCAATAATATCTCTAAGCGAGATGGAAATCGATGATTGACGATGTAATGGTATTCAATGTGGTTTGTACCGTATTAACGACGTTTTTGCTGACGGAAGTAGCAGGATTGTTTTTCATTCAATACCAAAAATCACGAGAACCGCTTTCACTTTTACTTACTATAGTTTTTATCGGATTTTGTGCATCGAGTATCTTCTTTTTCCTACGCTACTTTGTAGTATTTGATCCTCTTTTTTATCGGATGGAGGTAGTACTGCGATTCATTGCATTCAGTACTTTTGTATTTATGTTTGAATATCAAGTGAAAAAGCGTCGATTTCCCGTTTTAACACTCTTGTGCGCAATTTGTATCATAGTTCTCATAGTACTTCCTTACGAACTCGCCTATTATTTTGGATTTACAATCTATGGAGCGGCATTGGTTGTATTTTGGTATTTCTTAAGGGTTTATCGTGATACGGATGGCAAAATACGTCGCAACATAGAAAAAGCGATTCTCGGGGCGTTTATATTGGGTTTGGGAATAGGACTCTCGGCAGATTTAGTGGTTCAGATGGGCGGCGAATATCTAATATCAGTGGGGTTAATTGTCCAATTAGTAGGCTTGATCTTATTAGGATTGAGTTTTTATGGAATTCGCTCAACCGATGAATTTGTATGGTATAATGAGGCCCAGAGTCTATTCATCATTTTCAACAGTTTATGTATTTATGCCTATTCTATTGAACAAGGCAATTATCTCAAGCAAGCAGATCTTTTTGGAGGCGGTCTTGCTAGCGTTTTAATGGTAGCACAATCCATTGTGAAGAGTGACGAACCTCCTACCCATATCGAATATCAAAATTTGAA
>CAYGYC010000239.1:0-7103 GCA_964353755.1 uncultured archaeon
GGGCCATAGCCAAATTTGGCGCTGAAATATTTGTCCCCGACAAAGAAATTATTTGCCAGCACACTGGCAGAATTCGGGGCGCCCGGAACATTTACTCGATAGCCGCGCGATTCTAATTCCGCTTGAAGGCGTGAATACGTAACATAGGGTTCTACGGTGCAGGTTAAGCCATCCTCATCGATTTCTAAAATACGATTCAATCGCTTGAAGTCGATCATTATGCCGCGAAATAAGGGAACAGCCGCCCCACAGACATTTGCTCCCGTGGAAACTGGCAACACTGGAACGCCATATTTCAAGGCGATTTGACAGGTATGAGCAACATCTCCTGCAGAATCTGGTATCACTACAATATCAGGTTCCCGAAACTCATTAATTTTAGAAGATCCACCTCCCGTTTGATCGCGTGAATAGGGAACTCTCGCTGCCCAGTCGGATGAAACAAATTGGGGATTAATTACATCTTGCAAATCTCGCACGATACGGTCCGCTAATTTCTTATCCATGGGTTTATAGTCATCCAATATTTTTTCTATTTTCTCTTGGTTATAGTCTTGCGCCATTTTATTCACCCTCCAATGCCTTGCTCACCAATTCGGTGAGTTCCAGGACTTGGACCTCTTTCAACTTCGAATTTTTCGCTTCATTTTTCGCCCCATCCTCTAACCCTCGAACACAGAACGGACAAGTCGTTACAAGGGTGTCCGCCCCTTTTGCTCTCACTTCCTCAATCCGAAGCATGGCAATGTATTCCGAATACTCCGGCATCCCTGCCTTGACTCCCCCTCCAGCTCCGCAGCATAAGGTTGCATCTCTCTCGCGATCTAGTGCAATCCGTTCGATACCCGGAATTGATTCGATCACAAGCCGCGGTTCTTCATACACCTGTTTTGGAAACATATGGCGTCCTAAATGGCAGGGATCATGGTACGCCACCTTCTTCTTTAGTGGTTTAAACTTCAATTTCTTTCGTTTCTGAGCGAGATATTCTGCCATGTGAATCGTCTTGAAGGGTAAGGGTTTCCCAAGAATCTCAGGCCAATCCTTCGTAACAGTTCTATAACACCCCGCGCAGGAGAATAGAACCGTCTTGCATCCTAACTGCTTGATGTGATCAAGGTTTTGTTGCACTAACCTTTCCACTTCCTCAAGCTGTCCCGTCCTTAACAGGGGTGAGCCACAACAAATTTCGTGCGAACTCACTGTATAATTTTCGTTTAACACATGGAGAATTTTAATTGTTGCTTTTGCAATAGTCGGCAGTCTGTAACCCGTCGTACACCCTACAAAATATAAGTATTTAGCTTTGGGTTTATCCAATTTTGAAGTATCTTCTAGCCAATTATGTCTTTTAGCAGATTCCCCATATGGATTGTTATATTTCTTCATGAACTCGGCGAATTTTTGGTGCGCTGGAAGAGGCTCTATACCCTGCTGGATTAAAATTGCGCGAATCTTTTCAGTGGTCTGAGATGGTAAAACATTTGTATCACAAATATATCGGCAATTCACCTCACACGCACCACAAGTGGTGCATGAGAAGATAATCTCCTTTAACTTTTCAGAATCCGATAAGGGGAATTCATTCCCGAGAATTGCTCGCGCCAGTTCATTGCGCCCAGGAGCATAGTATGCCTCATAATTGAAATATAATCCCGAGGGGCAGGTATCTGCAAATTTATTCGATTTTGTTAAAGACGGCAAGGCTTGGCGGCACATGGCACAATGTACGCAGCTGAGAGCGGCATTTCGTAAAACGATCGGATCCAGTTTGGCAATTGTCATGGAGAGACCTCCTTTGCGATTTGAATGGTTTTGGGATCCAAGCCGCCCTCTCCTGCAAATATACTGGAAGGATGCATTAGATTAGCCGGATCCACGCAATATTTGAGAACGCGCATCATTTCATAGTAATTTGCCACCCGGGGATAGAGTAATTTGGAAATAATGCTATTCCTCGGAACATTAATGACCCCTCCTGCCTCTATAATTGTTTTATACGACTGTTCATACAATTCCAGAAGGTTTAACTCCCCAGGTTGCGGAAGACTTTCCGGCTCGATCTTTTTCGGCGCGGTATCATAGAACAGATCGTATTCGCAGAAGTAAGTCCGTCCCATTTCGAGCGAATTCAGTAAAAATCCCACCAACCCTTCCTCCGTTTTAGACTTTTTCAAGAACTCTTCCATTTTTGAACGGATTCTAGGCAATCTGCCGGCGGTCGTGTAAAATTCAACTCGTAGATGGGGTGCAAAATCAAAGCTGGTGCCCACCTGGTCCGCCCCTCTAAACACCTCTTCTAACATCTGCGACATATTCGATATTGGGCCTTCGTCACTTAAATGTAGGCCAACACGGTTGGCAGCCTCCATTAAATCCGCTATTTCCACCGCTATCAAATCCTCATTACCTGCCAGTGCAAGAATACCCGTCCAAGGAGGTAGTCGAGTTTTAATGTTTATATAATTACTTTGTGATTTTGCAAGATAACCGCTTAATATCGTCGGATCGGCTATTAATGCGGTTTGACCTGCATCCGTCGAAAGCGTAATCTCCCTCAACTTTGGCAAAAACTCATTTAAATTTTCTTGCACTGTATATAAAAACTTGTATTTCTCCGGCCTATACTTGAGCTTAGTTGTTATTCGAGTAATTATTCCAAAAGCGCCAAGCCCTCCTAAAAACATACGCCCTAAATCTGCTCTGGGGGAAAATGGGTAATCGCCCGGATCACCTCCCGTCTCGAGCCCTTCCGACCCCATTCCTACAAAATGCCCTTTCGCAATTGCCATTTGATATGTTAATATCATCCAATCCTGATGATACCCGTACTTATTAGCTTCCAATAGAGGATTTTTCCCAGAATAGGTGCTCAGGACGGATGCGATGTCTGGCATGCGCAATGGTAAAATGGCACGCAGATTAGATCCCTTCAACTTTTCATTTAATTCATGGAATGTAACCCCTGGCTCAATATCCGCGCTCATTCCATCAAAACACTCTCGCACTTTCTCCACTGTTTTCAACTGTCTTAAATCGAGAATGATCCCCCCCTGTAATGCTAGCGAACTTCCGTGAAAATCCCACGCAGAACTTACGGGGATTAGCGGAATATTCCTCTTTTTAGTAAATTTAATAATTTTTAATATGTCGGTTTTCTTTTGTGGTCTAAAAACCGCCTCGGGCTTGCCTTCCAAGAGCGGAAAATATTTATTATGCCGAAATTCGCTCACAACATTATTATCAATAATTAACGATTCAAATTCCTTCGTCCAATCTGCCATTTCCATTCACTTGAATGAATTTTTTTAATCATATGGTCTTTATTAATTTATAAAACATTCGCTCCCTAGTTTATGTCGTTTTCTAGGTATGTGCCTTTAGGATTATTTACATATATTTGATATATTTAAGAAGGGAAAAAAATACTCTAATATCGTTAGTTTGATAATTAGGGAATACGGATATTGTGAAATAGATGAATAAAAAGCAAACAGACAGAGAAGATTCATTCGAGTTATATAAGATCAAGAAAACCCTGCAAGCCTTGGAAAAGAAGAAAGGGTACCACACAGAACTTATTTCACTTTACATTCCACCCGAGAAAAAAATTTTGGATGTAACAAATTATTTAAAAAACGAATATGGGAAAGCAAGTAATATAAAAAGTAACTCCAATAGAAAATTTGTGATGGATTGTATTACAGCAATTCAGCAAGAGTTAAAATTGTATAGACAGCCGCCAGAGACAGGTATCGCATTCTTTTGTGGAGCCATTGCCCAGATAGGTCCAGGCACAGAACGGATTGAACTATATATGGTCATTCCCCCGTCTGGGTGGAAAATAACTACTTTTAGATACCAATGCGCCGCAGAGTTCTATTTAACACCTCTGAAAGATTTATTTTATAAATAGTGTCCAAAAATTTTAATCTATAATTAATTCTCTAAGAAAAACATGATTTTGAAGAAGTTTGAGAAGGGAAAAAAATGGATGCATTGCGGGAAAAAATAATTGAGATTATGAAAACACGACGGACAATTCGCCGCTTCAAAGGCGATCCGATTCCAAGAGAAACGCTTGAACTACTTTGCGATGTGGCGCAATACGCCCCTTGCCCCTCCGGCTACATGGTATGGGAGTTTGTGGTAGTTACGGATCAAAAAAAAATTAAGACGATTCGAGATGCCCTTAAATCCTTTTTTCAAGGACCTGGGTCTATAGCGTTAGCTCCTTATTTTGAGGCGTATATTCAAACCGAATTTTTCCAAAATCGGTTAAAAGAGTTTAGTGCGCTTGGAATTCCCGTTTGTGAAGAATGTCCCATTCAATGTGAGAAGACCAAAGAAGGACTTACCGCCGCGGTCTATTCCTGTCGAACCTGGTTAGCCTATCGATCCGCCACGGCTTTAATTGTGGTTCTGAATAATCCTATTCAACGGGACCAGTATCGCAAAAATGCTAAAGAGAAATCTGATGATGCCTCGACGATTAAGCGGTACGAGGAAACGATTAACAAATTCGAGGTGGCGGCAGCAAATCTCGCGATTGAAAATATTTTGGTCACCGCTCATGCGTTAGGTCTTGGCACCTGTTACACCCACTGTGCCAATACCCTTGAACCCCAAATAAAGAAAATACTTAAAATTCCGCGAAAACCTGAACTCATGGGCATTATCTGCCTCGGATATCCCGATTTCGAACCGAAACAAAAACCCCGCCAACCGCTCCCTAAATTCGTTTACTTTGAACAATACAAGAAATAATTCCCCTTCTTTTTTCTTTTTAAGTAAATTCGGAAAGTTGGACTTTTGTTATCTTGTGGTTATAACCCAAAAGCCTCTACGATTTTAATATGGGGAAAAAAGTTAATCCTTTTCTTTTTTTAATTGAAGTAAAACATAAATTATAGCGAAGAAGAGAGGGAGGGTGACGAGGGCAAGGAGGAGGAAGATGAAATTATTTTCAGCTTGAGCTAAAACGAAAGCACCGCCTGCGGTCATGAAAAGCATCAAGGAAAGTCCGATAATTGGCAAATATTTCTTACTTAGTTTCATTTGGTCTCCCTCACGTGAATACTATTGGTAAAATACTCACATCCTTGAAGAAATTGTGAATAATGAAGATTTCAACACTTCCGAGAACCACCAAACAGATGACAAGCATCAGCGGAATACAGGCATAAAAGAGGACGGTCGTTTTCTTCTTTCCCCACCGTTCCACCCGACTGGGAATCGATTTCCAAAGAAGAGCAAAGAGAAAAATTACTAAAAACCAGCCCAGAAAATTCATAAAGGGGATTCCAAAGATCTTTAGCGTATTATCCATATTCCAGACCCACATCCCTGCATTTGCTGGGGGAAGTGCATGAAAGAGATTTACCATTATAGGATCTGTCCAAAGATCGTAATCTACGGCTAAGAATGCGCCTATACTCGCTTGAAATACTAGCCCGCGATTTGGAAAAACCTTCTCTGCTAAAAAGACACACGAAAATGCCACCACGTACCAGCCGATACAGGTGTAGAACGGGATTTCGAAGAACCATAACCCGCCTTTCGTGAAATAATAGGTCGGGAATACTAACCCAAATCGCCCGGATAGAATCCACATGGCTTCCTCTAAGCCTGTAAAGATGAACGATCCCGTCAAGAATAAAAGACTCCGCCAAAGGCCATACCTATGATAGCTGTAATAGAAAATCATAATGGCAGCCGTCAAAGATCCGCCATCCAATACAAGGGCATCAAGTAATGGATTGCCCGTGTAAGAGGGTCCTATTACATCTGGCACAAGCATGATGTCCGGGAATACCCAATGCATAATGGTTGAGAATCCAATGCAGATTCCGAGGCAGAATAAAATTATTACGATGAAATATTTTTCAAATTTATCCATCGTTTACCACTATTTTAAGTCGTTATATATAAGAATTAGCGATCTCAACATTTTTTAAAGTGGGATTCTTTTCATTTTATAGGGTAAATTAATTATTATTAACGAGATTTTTATATTATTAAGATGTTAATTTGGTGCAAAAGATTAAAATAAAGAAATATTGGTTTAAAGAAGAAGGATTACTAAAGCCAATTGATTGGGACTTCTTTAATTCACTTTCTAATCGAGTTCAAGATGCTTTAGAACTCTATATGCGTGGTGAGATCTCGATAGGAAAGGCCGCAGAAATAGCCAGTTTGCCATTTCGTGACTTTGATTTAGTTCGAGCTAAAGCAAGAATCCCGATCAGAATAAAGGATGTAACATGTTGATTATAATTTCAAATACGGCTCCAATCATTTATTTTGCATTTATAGGAAAATTACCGTTTTCACGAGAATTATATTCTTAAATTCATATCCCTTAAGTTTAGAATTTATTAAGTGAGACTAAAATATGATACCCGATGTAGTGGTCATTGGCGATATCAATATTGATATCATTACCGACCCGTTGGCAGTGGATTTAGCCAAACAGAAAGAGGCAGAAATCAATACGCGATTTTTTCTTTCATTAGGTGGGAATGCGGGAAACTGCTCCATGGCATTAGCTAAATTAGGATTACAATGCCGATTAATAGGGGCATTGAGTAATGATCCGATTAGTAAATGGCTCATTGAAATATTAAAAAAGAATGGAATTGACTTCAAATTGGTTTATAAGGAGAAGTCAAGTGCCATTACCTTTGCGATTACCTATGAGGATGGAACGCGTACTTTCATTTCCGATTTAGGCTCTAACCAGCTACTGTCCTTGGAGGATATTAATATAGATCTAATAAAAGGCAAGCATCTTAATAGGAGCGGCTATTGGTGGGCTCCCAAACTCATGGGCTCCCAAACCCGGCGGCTATTTCAAATCGCCAAGGAGAAAGGGCTTTCGACCTCCTTAGATATAGCATGGGATCCTCAAGGATGGACCTTACCGCGGCGAGAGGGCGTCTATGAATGCCTAGAATTTTGCGATATTTTATTTCTAAACAATAAGGAATTAAAAGCCCTGACGCAATCTGAGTTAGATGAAGGTGCACACTTGGTATTGAACAAAGGGGTGCAAGTACTTGGATTACATTATGGCGAAAAAGGGTGCAAAATATATACAAAAG
>CAYGYC010000240.1:0-7066 GCA_964353755.1 uncultured archaeon
TAGCGGCAGCGATTATTTTTCCAAATAAAACTATATTTTATAATTATTATTCATTCTATCTACGAAATGGATGGCATACCATGTTTTTCTTTACTTCAATAGCGAATCAGTCGGGTGAGTATTCACTGCGATTATTTATTAAACATGTGGCGGGTGTTTCCTTATATAATATATCTATTCCTTCATTCTATGTATCCACGGGGGAAGCAGAAAAGCCGCCGAAGGAAGATTTACAGCCACCTTCCGGAGCGTCTTTCCCTCCTCTGATTGGCTTTATTGGTATTTGGGGCATTCTAATTGCATGCGGACTAGTCTTGATAGTAAAAGCATTAGAATTAACTAAAAAAATTAAAACGGTTTCCTGAACTTTTATTGGATTTTAATTTTCTTCTGACATATAACGCAATGGGCTGTTTTTTGCGTTTTTAATAAATATAAGACATCATCCGATAATAAAATCCCGCAAAAGGGACAATGCGTTGGGACAATGATATCAGGCAATTTAATGCCCTCAATTTTTTGATAACAGGTGGTACATACAGTAGGCTTTCCTTTTCGTAAAATATCGCGCGTTGCTTGGGTTAAATCCGTTCCGCACGTGGGACATGTTTTAGGAACTTTTGCGACCTCCGGGTTTAAGTCAACTCCAATTTTTATAGTAAAATAATGACTGAAAGTTGCCCGTTCTGAATTGAGATAATTGAGCTTAAGGCCTAATTTGTATAAAGAATCAATAAATAACTGGCTCATCGAATCTATATCTTCGAGAAATACCTCAATTTCTTCTCTTCCTGTCCTAAAAAAATAGACAACCCCGGGCATAGCCCCAATTTTGGCAATAATTTCTTCAGTTAGATTTTCAATAGATACTCGGAGAAAATTGCCATTACTGGGCAAGGCGGCGACTAAACTCTCAATTGATCCGAAATCAATTACTTCCCCTTGATGAATAATGACAATAGAATTGCAAATCGTAGCCGTTTCTAAATCATGCGTGACAAGAACCAGCGATAAATGCAGTTTTTGATTTAATTCCTTCAAATAATTTAACACTTCAAATTTTAAATGGGCATCCAATCCGGTGGTAGGTTCATCCAGAATCAAGATATTGGGATTGTTTATTAATCCAATGACAATAGAAACTCGCTTTTGCTCACCACCCGAAAGTGAACTTACATTCCTTTTATAAACCTCTTCCGGTATACCCATAACCGAGAAAAACTTCTTTGCACGTTTGATGATTAAATCATCCGCTATATTATACATTCTGCCGAAATAGAACACGTTCATTATGGCACTCATATCAGGATAGAGGTTCTCCGATTCAAATTGGGGAACATAACCGATTTTTGAGATAAGTCTCGCCTTATCTTTAACTGGATCATAACTGGCAATGGAAACTCTCCCTCTACTTGGTCTTAATTGAGAAGTAATAACTTTTAAACAGGTTGATTTTCCAGCGCCGCTCTTCCCATAAATTCCGAGAATTTCTCCTTTCTTTAAAGTAAAAGATACATCTTTTAAAACTTCTTTTTTATTAATGATAACATCCAGATTTTGAATGTCAATTAGAGTTTCTTTTTCCATAAAATTTCACGCAGTTCTGTTTAGCATCTGTGGATTTTGTATAATTCGAATAATTTCGGATTTCAAGCGTTCAGACGTTATAAATTCATCGTTTTTATTAGTAAAAACCCCGTGCAATTCTCCTTCTTCTACCATATCTTTTATAAGTTTAGTTATTCTTTTAGGGGGTTGATTGAGAAGACCAGCAAGGTCTAGTATTGTAAATCGCCCCGCTTCCATTGCAAAAGTTTTAATAGCCGTGCGAAGAATTGCCTCACTTTGCATTTTTTTACACTTTATTTTTTAGTGATTTCAATTTCTTTTAGAATCAAAAATCCAAGGAATTAAAAAAAGAAGAGAAATTAGGTTTATTTGCCACCACCTGTAAGTGCACCACCAATAGCACCACAAACTATCAAGAGACCAGCTGCAAGGATAAGATCTATGATAGCATTACCACCGCCTAGAGTCAGCAAAGCATACCATAGTTCTAATGCCGTAAAATTAAAAACGAAGGCAACTGCTAATTGTAAAAATAAAAGCAATGTAAAACTTATTGACCCTACTGCTAATCCGCTCTTAGCACCTTTGGCAATTAGTCCTCCAATGAAAGCGCCCGCTGCAAGGGCTGCTAATATGGACCAGCTACCAACTAATACAAAGGTATAGGGATGTACGGCTACCAGAAAAATGGCCTGAAATAAGCTAGTATCAGGTCCTCCCATCGCGATAATAGAATCAATTGAAAAACCCAAGGTTACAAATGCTATAATTAAGGCTATGGCAATTATACAAAAAAGTAGTCCGGCTAATACTCGACCTGCACCCATTGTATCACCTTTTTTATGTTTGATGTCATTTAATCATAAGAACTAAGTAATACTAAAAGGTTTGGCTTAATGCCAAAAATTTTGAATTTCAACTGCTAATTTTGCAGGTTCGTCGGGTAAAGAAATGATCCGAGTTCGTAACCAGGGGCTCAAGAATTTTTTATAGAAAGGGAGGGTGTAGCGATAGTCAAGCAAAATAATGACCTTTCTATCAGTTAAAGTACGAATAGGCCGCCCGGCGGCTTGGTTTGCACGCCTGAATGCCGGCATATTATAGGCGTAATCTTTCCCTTTTTGCCCCCCACCGTAATAATCTATCAGAGCTTTAATTCTTGTAGTTGGTTTAGCGAAGGGAATGCCACATAGAATCACACCATTCATTAAATCACCGGGAAAATCTTCGCCTTCAGCATTTCTACCGCCACAAACTCCTAATAGAACGCCCCCCTCTTTTTGCGAACAGAGCTTGAATTTGGCAATCATCTGATCATTCTCATTAGACGTTAGATCCTTTTTTTCAAAGAAGAATTTTTTGTGGGCTATTCTTTTCTCAATTTTGTTTTTAAGAAGCCCATCAAGGACTTCGTAACTGGCGGCAAAGATACCCACATTTCTAGGAATAGCTTCGACGGCTTCAATACAACGCTCAATATATTTTTCGTACATATCTGCAGTGCGAGAAGCTCCCCTGGTCGAGAGGTTTTGCATGGTGAGGACCAAAATATTTTCTGGGGGAAAGGGAGAGGGGAGGGATAATTCAACGGAATTCTCAGGGAGACCGATGATATCAGAATAGTAATGAATTGGTTCGAGCGTCCCTGAGATACTAATGGATGCAAAGACTTTAGAGATTAATGGTTGCAAGATGCTTTTGGGATCGAGCGAAACAATTTCACATTTTATACTTTCCCCGCCAGTCCTCGTATTATATTTGGATATGCAGAAGAAGTAACTATTAAAATTTTGTTTTAATATCCAATTCATCCAAAACGTTCCGACGGAATATAGATATGACCGAGGATTTTTTCCTTCTTGTAATTTTTGTTGCCTCCAAAGTTCGCCTAGTTGCATTATTTCGGTGGTGAAGGGTGTAGGATCAATATCATGAAATACGCGTTTTAATGTGAGCTGAGGAGAAATTGCCAGCTCATCGGAAATTTGATCCTTTAGATCATCCATGATTTTGAGTAAATTTGTTCCAAAATCAATAATTTGCTGCTTTTTTAGAATTTCTGCCTCCCGGATCATTTGTTGTACTGCATAATAGGTTAATTGGTTTGATGCTATTTCACTTGCCACATCCGGAACATTATGTGCCTCATCTAAGATTAAAATCACATTATTCAAAGTTGTGCTAATATTTTCAAGGAAAAAGTCTCGAATAAAAGGGGAAAAGAGCCATTGATAGTTACCCACAATGATATCCATTCTACTTAAGGCTAGTTTGCTTACTTGATACGGGCAAAATTCCCAATTCCTACAGATTTCTATTAACTCAGAGGCATCTACCGCATGAGACCGTAATTTTTCCATTAAATTCTCCAAGCGCGTGGATTTTTCTTGTAAATTCCGGTCGAATTGACATTCATCTAAATTTCTTAATTCGCGGCACATCAATTGAGCCTCCAGGGGATCTTGCGCATATTGCTGAATTTGCGGATGAAAGCACATGGATCCCCGCCCTCTTAATGAAAGCCCTCCTAACGCAACTTCATAATTTAATGTTTTGAGATGTTTAGTAATTCTATCTAATTCTTCGATGACCCGCTGACTTTGGATATGCGTACGACAGAGGTAAATTATTTTCATATTACTATTATTTTCTTTAATTATCGGTAATACGGCTGAGAGCACGGCAATGGTTTTCCCGAATCCGCTAGGCGCCGAAATGGCGATATGTTTTTCTGCCTTTAATGCCGTAAAAATTTGGTTAATGGCGATTTCTTGCCCTTCTCTTACCGTTGGATAGGGAAAGAAGATCTGTACCTCTGGGGGAATCTTGGATTTATTCATAAAATGTCCATTTTCAAAATTTTGGGATGTGTATACTATACTATAAATATGCTATAATCGCCTATAACTGGTCATCTATAGAGGACCTCTTGAGGGTCCTACTGTAAATGAATTTCTTTTAAAAGTGGAATGCGAGGTCCTTCGGGGCGCCGGGCATCTGCATCCCCTCCGGGAGCACGAGCTTGATGTACATCCCGCAGTGGGAGCACTCGATGACGGCATCCCACTCAATAGACCCGAACGAGCTCTTGGGTCCGAAGGCAATCTTCCCCCCACACGCCTGGCAGTAGAGATCGACCCCGAAATCATGCGGGTTCTGTAGCAGCGCCGCCCAACAAAACTTGAAGTCCCAGGAATACCCACGTTGGAGGGGTTCCCGAAGGAACCTGTTGTACCTCTCCTTGTTAATGATCACCACCTTGATCTCCTGCATCTGCGTCCAGCGCGTCTCATGGTACTTCTTGGCAGGAGCCAGCTCGACAGTGACCCAGAAGTCCTGCACATCCGCTGGGAACTCGCGTAAGGGGGTAGTCTGCCTGCAGGATTCACAGATGAGGACCGCCAACCCCAGCAGCTCCTCCATTGAATGCCTTGCCCACGATTTCCCATCGAACCTGCGCGGCATAATTATCCCCTCTACCATGCCTGCCACGATTTGCGCCCCGCACTTGGGGCACGTAAGCTGTGAGAGTAAGGGCAAGTCCTGTAAGGATTCCCGGCTGACGAGATGGGAGAACACCTCCCGAGCTTTTTCATAGAATGCAAAAGCTACCTCCCGGATGGGTTTCACAGGATGTTCCAGGCACGCGAGCACCAGCGCAACCACATCTTGGGTAATCAATTCTGGGGCTTTCTCAAAAATACCATAGAGCGTGTCTATGGCACTGAGACGGGCATACCAGTACGCCCCAAACCAGTTCAGATTATCGCGCCAATTCCCCTCATGGTCCATGAAGGAAAAAATTTCTCTAATAGCCGCTTTGCCCTCCTGCTCCATTTCCTCTGAGCCCTCTCCGAATCCCCCCTCGGCACCCAAGAGTGTGTAAGCATAGTCGACCATGGCGGGCGAAAGGAGCTCGGGGCGCTGTTCTGCCAGTTGCTGGTAGAGTGCGAGGATCATCGGCTGGAAAATTAACTCTGCCTGCGCCGACAGTGCTTCGAGATTGGTGACAAATGCAGGGGTTATATTGGCGGGCGTATAGGTGAGAACGAGTTCGCTGAGGTAGAGCGCCATCGCCTGCACCTCCCGGTCGAGAGCACTGAAGAGCTCACTCAGCCGCTCCACCGCCGCTTGATCGAGGCGCTTGGGAATCTCTTGGAGCACTGCTTTATAAGTTTCCTTGAACCAAATATTCTCCACCCACCCCCGCTCAAATTCAGAGTATCGCACTCGATACCCACTGAAGGGTCGGAGGAAAAAGGAGAACCCCTCGAGCACATACCGCACCAGCTTCAGCCCTTGCTCCAGCACCGCCTTCTCCGACTCTTGCAGTATTTGAAGAAGAAAAGGGGAGAGGAGCACGCACCAGCGCTCGGTCCACTCCACTATTTCTTTCGCAAAGTCGAACGCAGATTCTTTCAACTCCCTATATTTATACCTATCGTCGAAATACCGCATGACCCATTTTACCTTGTCTACCCATTTTCGATCTAAGTACCAAGGGGTCGCTTCGAGCAGCTCTTGGAGTGCGCAGACGGCTTTGACCCGCTGATCCATTTCGGGGCTGGCATATTGCTTTCGAATAGTCCGGAGCGAATGTGCGATATACCGCGCAGTTGCATCAAAGGCGGTCCACAGAGCCGAAAACACATAACCCAAGATATTCTTATCCTCTGTATCTAATTTTCGGAGTAAGGGATTCCATACCGCCGGGATGACCTGCTGGGGGGCGACTCTGACCAGAGTATTGACCAAGGAGAAAGCACCTTTTGCCCGCTTGTGATATGCCTCATATTCTTTATCTGAGAATTTTTCCCATTCTTCTTCGCTAACTGGCTCTACTTCCGCCAGCCCCTCCATCGCAAGCGGCAATAATTGCTGTACAACTATATTTTTCCGCTTTTTCGGAGGTTTCTCCCCCCAGAACCCCCATGGCGACAAAAACCAATAGTGTTTTTCCTTCACTTTCACCTTATTCCACCTCTTATATTAGAATCGTTTCTTTTGGGTAAAGAGTTGAACCTTCTCCGGCTCGCCCAGTTCCCGATAGACAGTGATGAGCTGGTCATAGATCCGGGTAGTCCGGCTACGTCTGCGAGTGATTCCATCGAGCAACCGCGCCTCCGCTTCTGGGAACCGTTTCAGATCGATGAGAATTTTCCCCTGCCGGTAGAGACAGGATTCCTCCACGTTCACCCCGAGCCAGTTCGGACCCCCGCGCGCCCAGCGGAGCGTCTCCTCCACGCGACCGAGCTGGTCGAGCTGGTCGAGCACCTGCCGGAAAAACCGCACCCTTGCTTTATGCTTCGGTAACGCGTGCAGGTGCTGCACTAGTGCTGGATAGGTCAGGGATTTAACATCGACCGCGGCTAGAGGAGCTGGGTGCTCTAAGACGGCGGGTTCCTCTTCCACTTCTAATACTCGGACTCCTCGTCCCCGGTTCCGCCTCGGTCCTATACGGGTGCGATACACCACCACGCCCGTCCCCGTAGCGACC
>CAYGYC010000241.1:0-7063 GCA_964353755.1 uncultured archaeon
ACTCCGATTAATAAAGCGAAGCACCCAACTGTAAAAACATCAAACCCTGAATAATTTGAGGGGGATAGAGTTGCTAGTGCGACGATTAAATACCCGGAGGTCGCTATAAACCCTACAACCAAACTCTTAGGAACATAAAGGGAGTGAAAGCCGATTTCTGAAAAAGTGGTTTGCGTTTTCCGGGCATAAAGCAAGGTAAAACCTAAAAAACCTACATACAGCAGGCTTGAGGGGATCATTTCCTCAAAAAAAGTTAGAGGTTGCGTCAAAACATATTCGATGATTAGCCTTTCTCCAATTAAAAACCCAGAAATAATTCCGAATATAATTATATAAAACTTTAAGACCGGAGCACTTCTATCACTTATGATTTCTGACGCGGTATCCTTCATAGTATCATTTAGAAATTTTATAAAATAAGTAATGCTATCAGTACATTTAAATTATTGATCAATTAAAATGCATGTTAAAATTTTAATGAAGGCTTGAAATGCACACCTATGGCGAGATCCCGGATTCATCTGCTACGAAGCAGTTTATTCCGATAATGCGCCACATCTATCGGATTTTTCAAGAGGTCGGGATTGATTATCTGGAAAAGTTAGTAAAAACCCTATCAGGGGATATTTTATATGATCTTTTTAAACTGCGATTGAACAGTTCCATTGAATCTGCCAAAGCCATTATTGATGGCAAAGTTGATGATCCATCTAAAATAATGGGATATGCGTTTTTTCCTCCGGTCATAACGATTCGGGGGGATTTACAGCAAGGTACCAGTAAATTGGTTTATGGGGAAAGTTGTGATATTTCCTTCATTTGTATTAATGATTTGACGCACGAAATTTTCTTTGTCTTAAACCTCCATTGCGAAGACGGGATTCCTGTGGATTGGTGGCTGGCTGGACCCGCAGACGAACTCTTGGAGCGGCGTCACATCAAATATGGATATAAATTGCGGGAAGTTCCTCTAAAAACGAAGAATCTTACGGAAGCGGGGTTTAAGCTCATTGATGTCTTGAAAGATGTGCGAAATGAACGCACCCCTCAATGGTCGAATTCGACGTACCTCATTTCAATGGTATTTGGCACCGGCGCGATTAATACCATAAATGAAATTTCGAGTTATGAATCGTTCGGATTGCTTTATGATGGAATCAATATGAAACGCATCTTAGGGGAATATCTCTTTTCATACTGTCCTTGGCCCCCGCTCATTGAAACTTTGACCTTAATGCCCAGATATTCCTTTATCCTGCGGATGGTGGGACTGACAACGGGTGGCTTCCTATATCTCTCTCATATCGAGCAGGCGGCACGGGTTAAAATCCGCGAAATGGCGCCAGAAGTCTTTCGACTTGGCTGCTACCATAGCTGGGAAAAAGAAGGTATTCCGAATCCCGCGATGACCTTAGGATTGCGCCTTCCTGATTTAAAAAATAAGCGGGTTTACAGCGATGAGAAATTTGAGTGGATCTATCCCACTGGAAAACGAATCACGCTTGCCGATTTAAATATGGATGTCGATGAAGCATTAAATGGAATTTTAACCGATATAAACCAAGATTTTCCGATGAATCAACCATTTACGCAGGACCATATCATCTCGACGGGGATTGGAACCACAACCAAATTCTGGGATCAAAGAAGAAAAAGTCCGTGAGGGGGCAAAAGACTTTAATGTCAAGAAAGAAGATAAATGCGTCAATATAAATCTTTTACAATATAACAAAATTACTTTCCAATTAGTAAGAATGCTAAAAATCTTTTAACCAAAGGCTTTTAGATCAATGACTTCGAAAACTCCGAAATATGGTTGCTTTATTATTTATTGTAATTGTATTACATTTTATTACATTTTTTCAAAAAGAGAAAATGAATAAAACAAAGCGGAATATTATAAAGGTTGAAAATTAATAACAATTATAAAGGAAATCAATTTTATAAGATTATTTACTTTTTGTGAGTACAATGCCAGAAATGACCTTGTTTGATGAAAATTATGGCAAATTAGTGCAAGAATATGGGGGTTGTTATATCCTCATCAGGCAGGAAAAAATATTATTCGCTGATAAAAGTGCTAAAATCGTGCTGGATTATGCACTCAGACGCTTTCCCGATCGAAAGTGGAAAATAGTGTATGTAGATTCTGGAGAGGCAGCATTTTATGGAATTTTCTAAGAAAAAAAGAGAAGTTTAGTCCCATCTTTTACGGAGCCAATTGGGGAGTATGAATCCTAGATAAGCGCAAAGCACCCCGAGATGCGCAAAGATCCAGGCAAGATAATAGAAGATGGAGAAATCGCCCCCAAAGTAGGGGGTTAGTTGCTCATCAATGATAAACATGATATTCGTCAGTGCAAGCCCAATTCCAAGGAGTGCAATAAGTTGAAGCCCGCGCTTTTCCACTTTGGAACGATCTTTTCGCGAAGATTTGATAGCTGAATAGGTTACTAGTCCACCAGTGAAGAAGGTAAACAGTGCATTACAGAGCCAGACTAATTGAAATGAACTTATATAGAATGCGGAGGGTTCATGCGTGATGGCATTGATTTCAGGGGTTGGAACGAAGAAAAGGAGTGCTCCGGCAATAATTACACCGATTACAATGAATATAATGCTGAACCGCTTATTTCCCTCGTAAAATACATGATTGGCAAACAATAAAATGAAGATATCGCCAATTACATTGAGTACTAATCCCAGCGCAATCCAAACGAAGGGGGTGTATTGATAGCCGTGGTAATACGGCGTTATCCCTTCCAAGAGTGCAGCTAAGCGTCCAAAGCTAGAAATGAGAATTCCGGCGCCTACTGATATGATCGCCAAGGCAAGATAGAGCGACGCATTGGTTCGCCATTCTAAATATCTTTTGACCAGAAAATAACTTATAATTGCTAAAAAGACGCCGCCAAAAAGTTCGTAAAAGAATGCAAACATCACTACTTCTGTGCTAGCCATTTTACGACTCCTCTTTTTTTAGGTTTTTTCGATTATTTCGATTGGTTCATTTTATTATTCATTTTTAAAATATTAAACTCTTTCTAACTCCTTTATTCTGAAGACTTGACCCTGAGTAGCATCAACTAAGATTCTTTCCCCCGTTTTGATGAGATCTAAAGGATTTTTGTCTTCGTCAAAGGGTCCCGTAATAGTCGGAATATTACCAGCAACAACAGCCAAGGCGGTTAGGGAGTTTAATTTGCTGATGATCATCGCCCGGGGAGCATTTCCCGTAAGGCTCATAATATGAAAATATAAGGAAAACCCAGAGGATCCTTTCCCATTGGGGAAAATTAATATTTTTCGCTTTACTTCTTCTCCTTTTTGCGGATGTCGTGATTCCACGATTTTTGAAGTATAAGGATCTATACCTCCAAACGCACTGATTGACCGGCTTAGAACTAGCGCAATACCCTCTTTCATACCCGGCACTACGCAGCGCCCTTTAACAAGGAGAATTTTTGTGAGTTCATTATTCATTTTAAGACCTGCCCCCTTTTCTTTCGATCCAATTGCCAGAAATCGCGGCAGAAATACAATCTTCGAGTGTTCCAAACCAGGTAGTTATTCCGGGGATTAACGCAGAGTAATAATGAATTTGCTTGGCACTATTGCTAGCCACTATTTCTACGTGCTCGGGTTTGAATAGCATTAAGGCGGGGCAAGTATCTACCATTATGGTCCCGCCTGCGCCTTCGATGATTTGACCAAATCCGCGTGTCATTGCCAGATCTTTGAGTCCGGCGGGCATAAACACCCAGAGCTCTACCTTTTCATGCACTTTTCTACCTTCCAAGAGAAGCGCAGCGTCTTTAATTTGGTTTAATGAGAAATGCGGACAGCCCAAGATGACCAGATCCACTCTTGTTTCAGTAGCGGTACTTAATTTTTTATAGGTCTGTTGAATATCTGTATCCAGTATTCGTACCTTCTCGGTCTTTCGAGGATCTGCTAAAATAGCATCGCGTCCTGAGCAGGCTTCAGGGGTAATTCCTTCAATATGGTATAATTGCACCGCCCCTGAGGTGGCCATCGCCGCCCCCATACCTTTAAGATGATCCTGGCTTGCCAAATTTGGATTAACTCCAGTCAATAGGGGAACCTCAAGTCCCAAGCCCATATTTTCTAGCCCTTCACCAATGAAATAGCCCAAGGCATCAAAATCCGCTTGTTTCTCGAGGCGCGCATCCACTTGGAATATTACCTTTGCCTTCCTATTTTCGGGTAGATGAAATCCGGCATAAGGAATTTTCCCCGTTATTGCCGCGGCGAACGAACTTTCAATCCCCTCGATGTTTCCTAAGGCCCCAATCACGGAATTGGCATATACCACGGCAGAGCTTTCCATCCAAGCGATATGATTTCCTTTGACGGGAATGTTTCCCACTAAATAAGGAGTGCATGTTGAGGTGAATATGATCCCTTTTTTCGCATAATAGTCTCGAATGTCTTTATTTGCCTGCATAACTGCCTCCGAAACGCCGAACTGTTTGTAATGCTCCGGCTCGAGAGTACACACATGTGTCGTGGCAAATACTTTCATTTTCTCCAATTCAATTCGTTGCTTGCTGCCCAGCAATATTTGATTGAGCACCGTGTAATTACCTTTTAGTATTTTAGCGAATTGCTCGGGGACTGCCATCGCGGTATGTACACTCTGTACTGCGACCATTTTCTCAGCTCCTAATGCATCCCCATACTTAATAAGAAACTTCAATGCCTCTTGCTGCGCTACGCCGTATTCTCCATTGATCATATTTTCTTCTTCTTTTGATAGAAACATACCACTTGCCTCTGTGTAATAAGAAATGGAGAATAACTCTTTTATATATTCACTCAATCCTAAAAGCATGGATGTTAATTTTGATTCGTACTTTCATCCGCGAGCAATTGCGGTTATCGGGGCAAGCAGTAATTATTTTTCAGGGGGAGCCCCATTTATTATCGCGTTGCTAAGTGGAAAATATCCCAATCTTTACCCAATAAATCCGCATCGTAATGATGTTTTTGGAATTAAGGCGTATCCTTCCCTTAGGGATGTTCCCGGTCCCGTGGATTATGTCATTATCGCTATCCCAAAGAAGTATGTTATGGGCGCCCTAGAGGATTGTATTGCTAAAGGGGTTAAAATTATTTGCTGCTTTTCGAGCGGTTACAGCGAGCTGGGAACGGAAGAGGGGATTAAAGCAGAAAAGGAATTGGTAGCAAAAGCGAGAGAATATAACATTCGATTCTTAGGTCCTAATTGTATCGGATTGTATTGTGCAGAGGAAAGAATATCTTTTAATGCAGTACTTGCGAACACCCTAGGACCGGAAAATGCGGGCGATATCTCGATAATTTCCCAATCAGGAGGAAACACCGATGTGTTTATCGGCTACGGCTATAGCTTAGGGCTTAAATTTCGCTATGCGGTCAGCTATGGAAATGGCGCAGATATAAACGCCGATGAGTTATTAGCCTTTTTTGGGAGCGATCCGAAAACACATCTGATCCTTGAATATTTGGAGGGGTTTAAAACCGTAGCACAAACGAAAAATTATCTCCGTATTTTAAATGACGTGAGCAAAAAGAAACCTGTCCTTATGTGGTTAGGGGGATTATCAGAATCCGGAAGTCGGGCCATTAAATCCCACACAGGATCGATTGCTGGGGATACACGAATTTCAGGTGTCGCTTTACGGCAGAATGGAGCCATCCAGGTCAATAATGTCTATGATCTATTACATACCGCCCTATTAATCTCATTCTTACAGAAAAATGGGAAATTGAATAAAATAACTCCCAACGTAACAATTGTGGGCGGTGGCGGGGGCAATAGTGTGCAGTATGCGGATATATTTTCGATGTATAACTTAAAGCTACCACCTTTTAGTAACGAAATTACGCAAAAAATTATCGAAAATGTGGGTGAAATAGGGACTCTACTGAAAAATCCGATTGATTTGAACATAGCCATGTTTGATATGAATGTGGTTAAAAAGGTCATTCGGATCCTTGATGAAAACTTGGACACCGTGCTCATATTCGAACCCGGTATCGAGTGGTTTATCTTCAATGAAAGATTCACGAAGGACCTGATTGCGGAAAAGGGGGTCAATTTTAAAATGATTTTAAAACAGAATTTGAATTCTTTAATTCGCTTGGAACGAACTTTACGAAATCCATTATTGATTGTGAGCCCCTCTTATTTCCATGATCCAGAAATTTATCGGTACAAATTAGAATTTGAACAGCTTTTCACCAAAAATAATATCCCCGTCTTCTCGAATCTATCCTTTCTCGGTGTCGCTATTTCCAACGTGGTTAAATATCAAGAATGGTGTAAAAAGCATCAAATTTAACTAAATATTGCCCGATTATTAATTTCGACTTTCAATAGACTTTTGTTTTCCTCTTTTCTTTAAAGTCTTTGATAATGTAAAATCAAAAAAGTTTTAACTTTTTATAATGTTATTGTATTTGAGTCAAAAACCCTTTATAATGACTATCAAAAGAGATTATTTTGTATATTTTTCTTTTTTGACATATAATGATATTACTACAATCTGTGAAACTAATAGGTTCATCTTTTCTGGTTAATTTTATTTGAAGATTCACTATTTCATCAAGTAATTGCGTATCTATCGTAATCATTTTTGCGATGGGTTCTTCTCCTAAAAATAGGGATTTCATCCTTTCTAGTAAATCTTTCCTGTCTCCTCGAGTTCTGACATTTATAAGGGTCATACTTTCGTCAAAAATAAAATCCGATGTAAAGATTTGCCCATAAATTCCCTCTGATAATTCATTTAGAAGAATTTCGGCACGGTTATGATTCGTATCTTTTTTTGCCAGCAATGCAAAGTAAAATCCTGTATCTATAAAGATTCCCATATTTTATTTTTCTCCATATAAATCCTGATCAATATCCCCATGTGTAGTAAATTCAAAATCTTCAGCCATATACAAAATTTCTTGAACTCTTTTTTTTGAGAGTTTTGGAGCCGGAGAAAAATAATCTTCTAATTCATCAATATATTTCACAGATAATTTAATACAGGCATCCATAATGTCCTGT
>CAYGYC010000242.1:0-7010 GCA_964353755.1 uncultured archaeon
AGATTTTCAGCCTCAGTATGAATGGAGGCTTCTAAAGCTCTTGCAATGTATCCTCCTTCTAATGATTCTTCGACCAGAAATATTAATTCTTTCATTTTACTCATCAATTATCTATCTAAAGTTTTATTTTAATAAAATAGATTAGACCTCGATCTAAAAAAATTGTAAAAAAAAGAAATTTAGGCTGCTACATAGATTTTTAATTTATTAGTTGTTGCATATTTTTTAATTTTGTTTTCTTCGAGCAATTCTCTCAGAATTTGTTTTACCACCGAAATTCGGGCGTTATATTTTTGAGCGATCACAGCGGGGGTTATCATTTTCAACTTAAGAATATCATCTTTAATAGTATTTACCGTATTTTCATCTAAAAAAACGTCTCGTGTTGCATGTTCTTCCCGTTCTTTAGTAGCAATGCCCCATTTCTTAACCTTAGATTTTTCTGGTGGTTTCCTTGTGCCGGAATCACCCTTTTTCTCCTTCGGCATTTTCTCACCTTACACTGTCCTTTACCCGATATTTACGTCTCCCGTTAAGGCAATTAAAGTCATCGAGCGTTTAACGAAGGGTACCCGACGAAGCTCTAACACAATCGAGTTTAATTTTGCCATGCTTTCTGTCTCTATTTTACAAATAACATCCCATGCGCCATAGACGATATAAGCTTCAACCACATCTTGGCTTTCCCTCATTTTTTGAACGATTTCATATTCCTTTCCGGTATCGGCTAATACCATTAAATAGGCAACCGTTTTATTTTTTTCTCCCAAAATTTTTCACCTTTTTTTATTTATTTCATTTTAAATTTGCCGCCTTGTAATCGTTTATTCTGCTCTTGCGCAGCTACATAGGCGGATCGAATATCAGCTATCGATTCTTTGGCACTAGTTTGCACATCTTTATCAGCGTCAGTTCCAATTTTTCGTAAAGTCGGAACAATATTTTTTATTGCCCGGATAGGATCTTTAGATCCTACCTCACCGAGTTCTACAGCAGCTAACGCGCGCAATGATGCATCCTTGTGTCTCGTTTGCTTAATTAATTTACGCACATCTTTTATTGTTGTCATTTTCGATTCTCTTTTTGGTTTTAAATCTCTGTTATCTATGATTTGGATTCAAATCCATCTATTTATCTATGTATGGCTTACAATCTTTCGATTGTAATGGCAATCTATAGGATAAAGTAGAAGATTCTAATTACATCAATTGAAATGAATTTCTACTTCTCTTTATTTAAAGGTTATTAATTGTTTAAAATTTAGGTGTCCAAATTAAAAAATTAAAAAAAAAAGAAATGATAGGGCTCCTTATTCCTCTGGAATTACTCATTCTTTTCTGGCACAGTTTTTTTGAAATAATAATCGCGGCAAAGGACGTAATCGGCAATGGTGAGAACTAAATAAACACCAAAAATTACAATGCTGATCCACTCCAATAAGGTAACATAAATTATAATCAAAAGAAGGCTGATTGTAAAACCCGCGGCAATTGCATTTAATATGCCCCATACTTTGAAATTGTGACGCTCTTCAGGTTTATTGGAAAAATATGAATAAACCGCCCATATAATATCTTATGGCGGTTATAAGAAAGACGAGAAAGTTGAGTATTACCCAATACACGAAATCCAAGGCTAGAATCCGCTCTATACCTAGTTGAATTGAAAACCCAATGAGGATCGTATAAATAATTAAAGAAGGGGATCGAATAACCATATCAGAAATGCCGGACTTCTTTTTTTCATCACTCATTTCCACTTTCCTCCTTATTTACCTATATCTTCATTCCAAAGCCGTGGATTTTCTTGGATAAATTTAGCCATCATGTCTTTGCATTCTGCTAAATCTAAATCAATAACCTCTACTCCATGGCTTTCCATGAATTCTTTAGTCCCGCTGAAATTCTTGGAGTCTCCCATTATCACTTTCTTAATGCCAAATTGGACTACTGCACCCGCGCATAAGTAGCAGGGCATTAGAGTTGAATATAAGATGGTATCCTTATAAGTACCAATTCTACCGGCGTTTTGTAAGCAATCAATTTCGGCATGAGCTATGGGATTCCCTTTTTGCACTCGCCGATTGTGACCTCGACCAATGATTTTATTATCCTTTACTAACACTGAACCTATGGGAATTCCATGTTCTTTTAATCCTTTTTTAGCTTCCTGAATTGCCTCTTCCATAAACGCATCCATTTCTATCACGTTCTTTTGTCCTTTTTCTAAACTCTTTTATAGATTAGAAAACATTAAAACTATATATATTTATTTATAATTTTTTAATTGTTCATTGAGAATTCTTTTACTTTACGAGATTTCTAGACTTTACGAGTCTCGATTTCAAGAATAGAATAGAAAATAGAGGAATAGATAAATTTATTTACCAATCGGCGGTGAAGATTGATGAAGCGAATAATTATGGATTGCGATCCGGGCATCGATGATGCGTTAGCCATCATACTAGCGTTAAAATCACAAAAGTTGCAAATAGATGGAATCACCACCGTTGCCGGGAATTCTACGCTTGAAAATGCGACTGTTAATGCCTTAAAAGTAATAACATTACTTCGGAATGAAAAAATTCCAGTTTTCAAAGGGGCCGAAAAACCCTTAAAGAGAGAGCCCCTGCGAGGTGAAGAAGTCCATGGGAAAGATGGTCTTGGGGAAAATAATCTCCCGCCTCCCAAAGTTCGATGGCAGAACACTCGCGCTCATGAATTCATCATTTCACACGTTTTAAAAAACCCCAACGAAATTTCTGTTATTGCTACAGGACCGCTCACCAATGTTGCCCAAAGTATTTTATCGAATCCTGAAATTTGCTCAAAAATTAAGGAGCTAGTTATTATGGGTGGGGCCATTTTCCAGCCGGGGAATATTACTCCTGCGGCTGAATTTAATATATATCTTGACCCCGAAGCGGCAGATGTCGTTTTCAGCGCGGCGATAAAAAATGTAACGCTGGTACCGCTGGATGTTACCCATAAAGTCATTCTAACTCCCGCATTACTTCAGAAAATAAAGAAAATGAATGATGAAGCGGGCCTGACGCTCCCCGGATTCGTTCATAAAATTGTGAAGTTCTATTATAAGTTCTACATGGATAGAATTGGATTTAAAGGCTGCCCGTTACATGATCCCTTAGCCATGGGCGTGCTGATTAATCCTTCCTTTGTGCAAACCAAATCTTTATCCCTTAGAGTCATCACGACCAGTGAACAGAAAAGAGGGCATATAGAAGTAGACAATACGAAAGCAAAACCAACTACCAATGTCTGTTTAAAAGTCGATTCCAAAAAATTCCTTAAATTTGTTATTGATACCATAAATTTACCTGAGTCGTAAGACTAAAAATGTTAAAAATAAAAAAAGATGATGCCCATGCCTAGAATAGAAGTGGTGTATTTTGATAAAGCGGGTTCGGATAACACTGACGAAGCCTTAAGGATTGCCAAAGCGTATGCCGAAAAAAATGCTATTCGAGACCTTATTTGCGCTTCGACAACCGGTGCTACGGGGGTGAAATTGATAGAACTCTTCGATCCCGAAAAATATAATCTGGTAGTGGTCACTCATGCTGATGGATTTATGAAGAAAGGGTTTCAAGAATTATTATTGGAGCATAAGGAAAAAATTCAGCAAAAAGCTAAGATTTTGACCGGAACTCATGCATTCTCGGGAATTAGCCGATCGTTTAGGAATGAACTGAAAACCTATACCTCAACTGAAATTATTGCGCGGCTGCTTCGATCAGTATTCGGCGATGGATTGAAAGTTTGCGTAGAAATTACGCTGATGGCCGCAGATGCCGGATTGATTTCTTGTAGCAATGATATTATAGCGATTGCTGGGACTGGAAAAGGTGCTGATACCGTGGCCTTAATTCGCCCCGCCTATACAGCCAACTTTCTAGATTTACGCGTTAAACAAATTCTCTGTAAGCCTAGCGCCTGGTAACACAACTTCTTTTTCAAAAAAAGGAAAAATAGGGCAGATCACGTTACGAAATCGAGTTCTTGGATTTCTTCGAGTAGATTTTGGACTGCCACCTTCACGTCATCTTCAGATTTAGCCCCTACACACACGATTTTCCCACTGGCGAAAATTAAAAAGACCACTTTTGGCTCTTTCATGCGGTAAATAAGACCGGGAAATACTTCTGGCTCGTATAAAGCCCGTTCTAAACTAATCGACATGAGATCTAAATTCAGTTTTAGGTTAAGATCCCCTGATGCAACAATATTCTGGATTTTGATTTCTGGCTCGCCTTTAATGATGGATCCAGCGCGTTCAATAATTTTAATCACTTTCTGGGTAATGGGGCGAACATCTCGTTCCTTTTTCAAGCCTGTCAGAACGAGTTTTCCAGTACTGAAGACTAGAATAGTGCTTTTCGGTTTTTGGAGGCGTAATATGAGACCTGGAAAGGTATCGGGATTATATTCAATATTCTTATTACTCATAGCAATAAGATTTAAGTCGACCAGCTTTTCTATGTCAAATCGTACGGAGGCTACGATATTAACGACATTGTAAGTAGGCTTCGAAATATTTTCTCCCATCTTTAACTAACCTTATTTAAAATTTATTTAATAATCTAATAATTCAATTAAAATCTGTTCTAAAAATCTGATCGTGTAATGAGATTTATCACAAAAAAATTTTCGAGTTTCATTATATTTAAAAACCCTTCCTTTATAAAGCTTTATAAACCTTTTACAAGCAAAAAAATGGAAAGATCCGCATTAATGTGCGCCGATTAGATAATTTAGTAGTTATTCTATCTATAAATATACTACTATAACCTATATTTCCCATTTAAAGGATAAATATTAAGCTTATTACCACAATTAATACGATACAGCAAATGCATGAAATTGCCATTTGCTTTTGATTAACTTCTGGTTGCCTATATTCCTGAGGAACGTAACCAAATGAAATAATTTGTTTGTCGGACTGCTCAATTATCGGTTTCCCCTCTATCATAGCAAGTGATGTCTTCGCAGAATTCTGCACGTCTGCATCGGGATCATTCAAAGCTTTTTCTAGAATCGAAATGATTTCCTCTTGATATTCCGGGTGCTCACTGGCAAAGGGTCCCAGATCCACAGCAGCCATTCCTCGGACAATTGGATCCTCATCAAGGATTTCATTCTTTAATTCCTCAAATTCCTCGGACCCGCCTAATTTTTCTGATGAACTCATAATTATCCAACTTTATTTTCTTACTTTTTTGTTAAAAAATACCTTCATAAGTATTTCTCTTTTATCGAATTTTCAGGGATTGTCAAATCTTTTAAGGCACGCTTGTCTATTATCTTTATAGAGAAGTTAAGAATGAAATGTTGAGCTATTGGCTGGATGATCGGGTACAATGTCGAGTTATAGAATGAAATGCCTGTTGATGGGGGCTCCCCAGATCGATACTTGGGCCCTCATTGGACACTATTTAACCCAATCTTTTAATCAACGGTATAAATCGACAATCGGTTGTGATATAGGTTTAATGCATATTACTCTAGACTATGATAATATTACTTTTATAGTTTGGGATCTCGCCTCGAACGAGCGCTTTCATTATTTTCGTCCTACTTTTTACCGAGGCGCCCAATGTGCCATTCTTATTTTTGATTTAACTCGACACAATTCATATAATACGATACTGAATTTTATACAAGAAATTTATTCCACTATTGGACCAATTCCTATAACCTTGATTGGGTGTAATGCCGATAAAACCGATCAACTCCAAATTACCCAGGACATCCTTGATCAATTATGCGAAGAAATGCCGTTAATATCCTACTTTGAAATGGGATCTGATGATAGGACATTAATCTCGGCCTTTGAAGCGGTGGCGGAAGTTGCCTTAAACAATATGGGCTATAGTGTCGAATATCGGCGAATGTCCCATGAACAAAGGCAGAAATTCTTTGACGATTTGACCCAAACCATAAACGAAATGGGATTTAGTATTAATGAAAATAATGAAGTCGAGCTCTTAACCAAATACGGGATATTCACCATAAATGTACTGACTTCCCAAGTTTTTTTTGAGGCTCTTCGATGTACCGATTGTACCAATCTGGATTGCCCGTATAAGAATTCTCCCCGGAAAAAAGCGCTCTGTATTGTTGCTGGCGGTACCGGTTATTCTAATGTTGAATTTCCTAGTCATCATCTGCTGATTCTAGCCAAGATTTATGCCATAGCCGAGGATAACATACCCGTACATGTATTAAATCAAATGAATGAATTAATAACTTGTAAGAGTTTTATAACAGAAGAATCTAGCAAATCTCTATTAGACGAATCTTTCGAAAATCAGCAAGAGAACTATGCCAGTACGAATGATTCAGCCGAATCGCATACTGATAGAGGGTGGGTCATAGAAGATAATGCTACTGTCTCCCCTGCTGAAGCTAAAACTTTATTGCGAACTCATCAGATACAATTCTATGAAGGCCGCCTTCCCTTTTCAGTCTATGAGATTCTCAAAAATCGTTATGAAAAAATTATTAATTCGTCTTAAACATTCCAATAATTGGTCCGTTTCACTCGGTTTCTTTTTAGTTAAATCGGTAAGCAGCACAAAAAAAGCACTAACATTTCTCAAACATTCACACTTTTCGATTCACATTAATGTTTCTTTTTCCGCTTTTTATATAATTGTGCTCCAGGAAGTTTAGTTTTCGTCTTTCGCCGCCAGTCCTCAACTATTTCTTTCACTTGTTTTTCGAGCGGGGCAAGTTTATTTCCGATAACGTCAGCTTCGATGTTATAATAAAGTTCCCGGATTTGATCAAACTCCTCCTCCTTTTTTATCCCCCCGATAAAATAATCCACTTCATGGTAAGCTGAAGAGGCACCAAATTGCGGGTTGTCGAGTTGAAATAAGGATAAGGTCGGTTGTTTGTAAATAATCTTCGTAAAATCAAATACTAAGGCGATTGCTTTTTCGTTCACGATCTGATGGGTGCGGACATCGACCCTGCCGGAAGGATTCA
>CAYGYC010000243.1:0-6999 GCA_964353755.1 uncultured archaeon
CTATTGATCGTCCCGCTTTTTAAAGATATAGCATTTTCCGACAAAAATCATCTTGTTTGCGTGAATTTTGTCGCAAATGGGGAAAAGTACTTATGTTTTTTTTTGGTATTTTCACAAGGGCCCCATAAAAGATCGATTTGCTGTGCACTCGGATCTTCTTTGCGAAAATCGGGTTCACCAGGCATTCCATGTGAAGTTTTTCCAACTTTACTTTGAACTCCTCAAAAGAGCGGAGTAAATAATGTTTGACCAGACTCCACTGACCAGTTTTTTTGGGGCATTAGCAGGCAGGATGCCTACGTTTAGGGGCTACTAGAACTGATTTAAGTGAGAAATCACATTCTATGCCAGCTTTAATGCTACCTTGAATGATTGAATCTGCGATTTATTACAGATGCAGTTATAGAAGGGCGCATTTGTTTTATGAGACGACCAAGGCTACTTTCGCACTCGAAGGAGGTTATTTCAGTCCTCCTGATGCAGAAAGATTGGACAAAAATCTTAAATCGCTTTCCATACAACCCAAAAGCCTGCGGACGGATACATAGAATAATTATTTGGAGAGGTTTTAAAAAACATTTATTGATTGAATAAATTCTAAAAGAAGTAGAAGGAGTGTGTAGTTTATATATATTATTTTTAAAACATTCATTAAATTTATATAGTCTTTAAATTAAAATTTAAAAATATAGGAAAGAATACTAAAATATAGGGGTATTTCCAAATTCGAATCCCTCCGACAAAAATACACTTCTTTTGCTGACTATGAAAATTTTGCAGTAAAAAAGTAAATCCATTCATTTTAGCAAGTATCATGAAACATATTCCAGGATTTTCCACTTTTTATAGGATTAGACCATACATTTCGTCGAAAGAAAGAAAAAATCCTGATGTACGAGAAAGTTTCTATTTTTTAGTAGAATATATTACTATAAGTTAGTTTATCACAGAAATTTCGTTAAATTTTCTGCTTTACTTAAAAATGGGAGTGTTATTCCCTGTGTAGAATGAAGTATTATACCGAAAGACTTTTAAACCCTAAAATTGAATTTGTACTTTATGGCAACGCGAAAGAAAGGCACTTTTAAGGAAATTATAGAAAAAGCCAAAATAAAACGTGAATATGATGCATATTATTTTCCGAGTTTCAAAGTAATTCCCTTTTTTAAGGCGTTGGAACAAAATGAAGCGAAATTAGACAAATGGATTCAGTATCTTCGAGAGACATGGAATGGAATTGACGGGCATTATTCAGACAAATTTTTAGTAGTCGCGCTTCTGTTTCACATGTTCTTTCAAATTTCCTCGAAAACTGTAGGAAAAGTCATTTCCGCACCCGAAAATCCCGAGTTATCGGCGGCATTCAGAGGATTATCCCCGAAAGTAGCAATCAGTAGTACGCATCTCAATAGAATGAAAACCATTTTCGAGCCATATAAAGGAGAGCTCAGCGCACTCATTTTACAAATAGAGCAAGATTATATTGCGGTTCAGCAGGCGGAACTTCCCGCCTATTATCGGACAATGCGCCTGGAGTTGGGGAGTGAATTCGTCCCGGGCGCGGAAAAAATTTTAGAAGTAGTTCCGTGGCACACCTACTGCCCGGATTCAATTTTTCACGGGGATGAATATTATTCGCCGGTGATTCTGTATAAGGTCTTTGTCTGGAGCCGCTTAAAGAAGCTGGATGGCTGCATTCAAATTCGCGATGCCCTCCATGAAGAGATTGATCTCACCCAAGGACGGTATCGGAAATTTGGCCAAAATTTCGGGTTTATCGAACATCTTCCGGGGAAAAGTAAGTTATACCACTTTTTTTACCAATTACAGGAAGATACGGTATTTAATACGATAGAAACTCATGCCCGCTTATTAATTCGGAGAAATACAGCTGAGCCATTAATTTTAACGACCGATTCTTCATCCTGCAAAGGGCAAGAAAATGACCCCGGCTTTTCTGAAGATGTCACGCCCAAAAGTAACCGGAAAAAGACCCATAAAATTCATGCGGTGTGTGATGGAATCGGAATCCCGCTGCTCATCCATCGAACGCAGGGCGAAATGAATGACATGAAAGGGTTCGAATTATACCAAGCGGAGTTACTTCGTTTAAAAACAATCGCCGATGAAGAGGGCAGATCGGTGCTAGGATTAGCCCTTGATGCCGGGTTTGCTTCAACAGAGATCCTGCAATGGATTCATGACGAATTACAAGTCATGCCCATTCCTTGGCCCCGTAATCCACGCGGGGGGGAAATGAAACCGCTCCTCCACTGGCTCGAAAATTTACGGAAGCGATTTCGCCGCCTGAAGCAATTAAACCGCGATACGAGTCCCGCTGCGCTCCTGAAAGATATTCCCTATTCTAAGATGTTAGAAGTCATTCAGGCAATTTGCAAAGAGTTACAGCAATCTGGATCCAATTATGCCAAAGTAGTCGCAAGTTTTCTCTTAGAAGTTGGAATCCATGAGTGGTTCACGATTTATCGGCGCCGTGGCACTATTGAAGGGACATTTGGGATTCTCAAATCGTCCTACCATTTATTAAAACGCACTCCTAGCCAATCTTTGCCCGTGACGGGGAAAGAAAATATAAGCAAGCATGCTGCTTTAGTGGTGATAGCTATGCAGATCAATGCGTTCTATCGATACTTGATGTTACAAAAGGATACTGGGATTTTAAAGCCCTCTTTAACTTTTAGCCTAAAAGAACTCGCATTAGATTTATAATGTGCTTCGAAGAAAATTATGTCGGACAGATGGTTTAAATTTGATAATACCTCTAAAATATAAACATTAAGATTAAGATATGGGGTATAAAAATGGGTTTTAAGAAAAAAATATTAACAATTTTAATAATTCTATTAATTATACCTAACTTATTTTCAATTTTGAATATATATCCTTTAACTCTTCCATTTTCCGAAAAATATAGCGAAAATAATAATAAAACTCTAATTCAAAATATGGATTATAATTATAATTTTTGGTATAACTATACAATAAATAGTATTAATAGGTCAGGAATTTTTCATGGAGATTGGACTGATCAACAAAAAGATATAATCGAGAATTTATCACTAACCTACTTATGGAGGACCCAAGGGGTATTTAATGATTTAAAGTATAATAACTTCAATTATTGGAAAATATGGTGCTGGAATAATATCATAACATTGTTTTTCCCAAATATGACTTATGAATCATTCCTCACGCATGCATCTCATGCAGATAAGGTCCTATTAGAAGATATTACTAAACTTTATTGGGGGCTTATGGTAAACAATTATACGATAGAAGAGGCGGATGATCTTCTTACTGAACTCGGTGTTCATTCTCCTAAAGCATATTTAGAGGAAGGAGAAGATGTGAATTTAACTATATCAACAGATTATAAAATTAGCTGTCATGTTCATACAAGACCCACCCCATTTCGTGTCATTCTCTTAACACAAATTTCTTTAGAGTGGTGGGATCCTGTAAATAGTTTATGGGTAGATATTACTTCGAAGACTATTGCAAGTTATCAAATTTTGCCAAAAGAGCATTTCATTGAAGCAACCAATCATGGATATACTGGAAAGTGTCGATTAAGTGTCGATTTCATACATTATACGTTTTTAGGCATTCCCCTGACAATTTATGATGTATTTCATCCGGAAAATAATCAAGAGGAATTTAATGTAAGGGATGATGATGATTCCCCTCCACGAAATTATCGGATGGGTGGATCAGGCGGTATAACGATAGCAGATAATGATTCTATGTTTCTCTATTTCTATTTTATAGAAGAACGCGAGAAAATAGGGGATTTTGGGGTTGATAAAGGGATGAATATTACGTATCGCTATGCATTCTTTGAAGGGTGCCCCGAAGTATTTCCTGAGACCGATGGGGTTGTATATAATACTATTGTAACCAGCGCTGATGTTTATGAAGGTTCGCATGAGATACCAAAAAGTGAGTGGGAACTAAACGCCGGTAAAACACTCTATTTTCAGGCAAAAGCTAGTAATAATGATACTGATCGAACTGGTGATCAAGAAACAAGTGATTGGACGTCGCCTTATATGGTTGGTAAGGTATACGAAAATGCTGAAGGCCAATTGGAAAAGATTAATCAATCTTCAATAATTAGAGTGGGATCAGAATGGAAATGGCAAGATTATGAGATTTTTTCAATAGAAGACACCAGGGTAGGAGATCCCATTAAAGAAATATATGTAGGACAACCACTAACTATGAACTTATTCATCTCAAACCCATCTGAGACTGATAGTATATCCGTACGAAATGGGTTTCTTCGATTTTTCGCGGCAGAACTCCATAATCCATTATCCATAGCTATATGGGAGCCCCCTCTTCCCTACACTACATTGGGACCAGGAAGTAATCCGATTCTTCTTGATTACACCTTTGATTATGATGAGTTTACATGGAATTCGAATGGAATAGAACTGACAATTGTAGGATCATTTGAATATACTTATGACCTTGCCACACCTTTTCAAACTAAAACTTTTACGCGAACCTTCGTTTTAATTAGACCGCCAGAACCCCAATTTCAATTTATAGGGTTTGAAGGCCCAAAAGATGATCCGACTGATGACCATTTTGTCTATAAGACAGAAGAACTCGGCCCAAGTACAATAATGGCGGTTTTCCAGGTGATCAATAATGCGCGGGTGCCTATCAGGATATCCCAGGTGGTAGATTTTGAGTCAGCATGGTATGCTCAAGATCAAGACTCAACAACAGGTCAAAATATGACGGCTTTATTGGATATAGAAGGCGACCAAATTAATCCTATCACTACAACAATTTATCCGACTTTGAGTGGCTCAAATCCCACCGAAATCTATGTTGATCTACGAGTTATCTCCCCTATTTTCTTTTTTGATTTATTTGGAAATGCCGCAGACATAGCAGAATTCGGGGAGACTGTTGTGGGGAGTATTGCAATGATGGCGGGTATTATTAAGGAGGTAATTCCCTGGCTTAAAACGCACTTACCTATGTTAATGAATTGGTGGAAATGGGGAAAACCCTTTAAGGGAGTAGGTTTAACGTGTGTCGAACTAATATTAGCCCTGTTCGACACAGTTATTATGGAATTCCAAACAGAACATTCATTGACCTCAGTAGATTGGGCACGGTTTTATAAATTCAAGTCTGTAATATCTTGGGAGTATCAATTTGACCAGGTAGAGTCTTTTGAAGAACATACCACTTATGGATATACCAATCAAGAACATATCATTCCTGGAGGAACTTCGGAATATTTGATCCTTAAACCCTCTTCTTACCAATGGGGAAATTACATTGCAGGATTAGTGCTTGGGTGGGTAGGTATTAGCGCATCTTGGGCATCCTTTTTCTTAGGGCTCTCGAAAATTTGGTTTTTAAAGATCGCTGCAATAATTAGTAGCCTTCTTTCTCTTCTATTTAGTGTCCTTTCTTCCGAGGCATGGAATCGCGCAAATGATCCCCCTTTTATGGATGCAAATTATACGGAAGTGGTCGAGCCGACCTACCGAAATATAACTTTACCTCAACCACAGAATAGCCTCGATGCTTCAATATATGAATTAACTGATTCTGCCATAAAATTAGAGGGTGATTTACAAGCATTGAATACATCTATAGCCCGAAAAAATACTGCGACCGTAGTAAGGGATAATGAAAGTTTAATAAAACAAAACGATGCCATTTATAATTATTCCTCCATGGTAGCAAATGATTATGAGGAGCTCGAGATAGGGGTTATCATATATTCGAATGAATTTAATAAATCGATAACAGAAGACAATGTAACTCAGGCAGAAACAAGAATAAATGAAGAAGGTATCCCAGAATCAGACAGAGGCAATTTAACGCAATACGGATATAATGAAACCGAGATTGCAGAAATAGAAAATTACGTGAAAAATCAAACGGTTACTCACTCAATTAGTTTATTAAGGAGTAGCTTTCGCAATGTAAAAACATATTTGATAGGTAATATTTCTCATTATTCTACATCATTACAGCAACAAAGTGAGATATATGAAGAATTAGCGAAACAAACTTTAATTGAAACTATAATTCTCAAAAATACTACGCAAAACATACCTATTACCACTGCAGACCCCGCAATATTAGACCAATTAGAAGTATTATTTATACAAGCAGATAACAAACTTGAGGAGAAAGCATGGACCGCTGCAATTGATTTGGCGAAAGATCTAAAGAATCTTGCTTTAGATACTATTGAAAAAACGCTAAATCAGACCTATTTCTTTTATATTGAAGAAGCCAAGAGAATAATTAAAAATGCCGAAGAAAAAATGAAAATCGACGTAATCCCGACAAATAAGGAGATTCCAATAAAAGCTGGCGTTCCTGAAACCATGGATTTGATCATATTAAGTACGGGCGCACCAAGTGGAACATATCAATTAGTTAGTAATAGTTCTTGGGTTCAACCGATGATACAAGACGTGGATGTGGTTGAATGGAAATCTACCACAGTGCCATTAACAATTCATCTCATAGAATCCTTTGATGTCGCACCTGGGCAATATCCTATCAATTTAACTATCTATCTTGAGGGGACTGACACTAAAAAAACCATTATCATTTTTGCGATTGTCGTTTCAACAAAAGTTGAAAATAATATGAATTTTATTTTCTGTGAAATCGCCGATTTACGGGAAGAAGTGGATGCCCGGGTCTGTTTTCTCTTTGATTGGCTGATTATTAATCAGTTGGATAATGCTGAAGAATTTCTGAATGGGGCATTAGAGACATATCATGCCAATGCGACTGCAAAGTCGGTGGTACTTGACAAGTTAGCGAAGGCAAATATCGAACTCTCTGATATTATTACCATTATCTTGGATTGGATAGGCTTTATTTCAGAGGAAGATGGCGATTTCATTTCCAATTATCTCCATACGATTCGGGATCATATTACATTGACGATGGGTGCGACTGTTGGAACCGAAGAAGCGATGAAAG
>CAYGYC010000244.1:0-6909 GCA_964353755.1 uncultured archaeon
GATACTGCGGCGCAAAGTTCGGGTTTAGCCAACCACATCATGGCGCCGCAGAGAATCGGATACCTAATGCCGAATAGTTCGGTAATCCTGGTCTTCAACTCTCTCCTCCTTATGACCTTCAACAAGGAGTGCCGGGACCGCGCGCACCGCAACACTCGGCGTCTGATGGAGATGCCCCTGTGGCGGCCCTGGGGCTTCCGCCGAGGTGAACCATCCTCAACCGCAGGCGGCCTCCTCTCGAAGGCGGCGCTCTTCCCCGCACTCCAACGGCTCGCCACGAATGCCGAAACCAAAGCACTTGTTGCAGCTAATGCACTTGGCAGGCGCGGTGTCGCCGCGCTGCCAGCGCGCGATGAGGTCTGGCTCGCGTATTAGCGGCCTGGACATCGATATCATGTCGGCGTCGCCACGGCGGAGGATATCCTCGGCCATCGATAAGCTGCGGATGCCGCCCACGAGCATGACCGGAATGTCAACGGCGCGCTTGGCCGCGGCGCTGTCCTCGCGGAAGTAAGGACGCGCCTCGTCCCCCGGCCTCTGCGCTCGGGCCGACCTGCCACCAAACCCGGCGCTGATCTCCACGGCCGAAAGGCCTTCGGCAGTCAGCATCTTCAGCGTCTCGAGACCCTCAGCAATCCGCAGGCCCCCATTCCTGCGGTCTTGCAGGCCGAGCTTCATCCATATTGGGAAGTCTGAACCGACCGCCCGGCGCACAGAGCGCATCACCTCGATGTGGAAGCGTCGCCGCCTCTCTGGCGAACCGCCCCACTCGTCGCTCCTTCGGTTGGTCAGAGGGGAAAGAAACTGGCTCATAAGATAGCCGTGCGCTCCGTGTAGTTGAACGGCATCGAATCCGGCCTCTCTCGCGCGCGCCGCGGCAGCGCCGAAATCACGCACGATCCCCTCGATCTCCGCGGGAGTCATGGCCCGATGCGACAATGGGTGCTCCTCGATCTTGGAAGGCGCGAGGGCGATGCGGTCTGTGTGTCCCAGGAGACCCAGGTTCATCCCCCCGTGGGCGATCTGCACCGCTATCTTGGCGCCGTGCTCGTGGGCGGCCTTTGCCAGACGTCTCATTCCCTCGATGTGGCGATCATGGGAGATGCCGAGCTGGCGAACGGCCGCCTTCCCGTGGTCCGAAACGTAGGCGTAGCCAGTGACGATGAGACCCACGCCGGCGCGTCCCAGGTTCTCAATCATCCGTACGGACGCGTCCGTGACCTCTCCGTCGTCAGTCGCGGTGGCATCCCACGTAGCGGAGCGCATGAAGCGATTACGGATGCCGATCCCCGCGACGGCAATCGGGTCGAAAGGTGTGGAGTCTGAGTCTTGCATTCGCGCCCTTCCCTCTACGCCGCCAGCCGCTGGTACTCGTCGTGCCTTGTCTGCGTGAGCGCACAGCGCCTCAAGGCTGGCCTCGCTAGCTCAGCATGTCAACCCTCCAGATACGGGTGGGGTTTTGGCACGCCACCGGGCTAGGAAGGCTCCGACGCTGACGCTCATGGAGGGTTGGCCCCTCGGTTTGCAGCGGTGACGGGCCCTCACCCCAATGTGCCGCCAAACACCTGCCAGGCGAGTGCCGACTTGGCAAACAGACTGAGGAAGATGTACATGCGCTCTCCGAACAGGTAGTCGCGCCAGGGGCCGACCTTCTTGTACTGAAGGAACATGTTCACGGCAAACACATTGAAGAAGACGAAGATCGAGGCGATTATGCCGTACACGAAGGCAGGCACGTGGTTGTCTTGCGAGGTGAGGATCGCGCCGATGAAGTACCAGATGATGATGACCCACGGCACGGCCCCGGCAAAACAGCCCATGGCGAACGAAGTCCAGTTCGTCTCCTTTGTCGTCTGATTGTGCAACTCCATCATCAGGCCGAAGAAGATCATCGCAGCGTTGAGCGAGAAGAGGAGCACCATCGTCGGGAGGTCGAACACGCCGCAGAGCGCAGCGATCACGACGATCATCACTGAAGCACTGGCAGCGTACTCGTACCAGCGGACGTAGTTGATATGGCGCTTAAGGTTCTTCACGTACCAAGGGAAGACACCCGGCGAACTGACGAGGAAGTGGGCTATGGATGAGATGAGCAAGAACGCGGCAACCAGTGGCCCCAGGCGAAGGTCGAATACGGTCCGGGTGACCGTTGACACAGCCGACCCAGGAGGGCCTGAGCTGTTGAGGAATGTCGTCCGCAAGGGGAATGTTACGCTGCTGCTGAGCAGCAGGATGGCCAGTCCCTGCAAAAGGTGAAGAAAGCCCATCGACGCGTTAAACCGTTGAAGCCTGCTATAGACTCGGTCGCCTGATTCGATCATCTGTCACCTCTCTCTCTGTCCGCGGGCACAACCCACGCTCGATGCTGCGAGCGGCATTGTCGGGTCCCGTACGAGTTGTGGCGAACTACAACAGCTCACGCCGACGCAGGCAAAAGCACCCCTGGGTTCGGTCGGGCCCGCACTCTGAGTCGCCCTCGTGCGGAGGGACTCGCTCAGTCAGAGAACTCCGCCTGGTGATAGTTGCGCTCCCACCGCTGCAGGTCAAACGACTGTGGGATCTCGACCCGTCCGCGGGCTACCTTTCCCAGCGGAGTCTGTGGCAACGGCGTGTCGGAGAGCACTAGCTCATCAATGCGCTCGTACGAGTGCAGGATCGTACCCAAGCGGTTCAGCTTTTCTCTCAGGACGGCACGGATGCAGGCCTCGGTCAGGGGCAGTCCTCTCTGCTGGCACGCCTCGCTGGTCTCTTTGAAGTCGGGGTGGACAACAGCTCCCACCACAGCTTTCGCGCCGACCTGAAGGGGCAGTACGCAAATGCTCTGGACTAGCGGGTCGGGGGCGACCAGATCCTCGATCCTGTCGGGGATTACCTTCTTGCCGGATTCGAGGACGATCACCGACTTGGCCCGACCGGTGATCCATATGTTGGACTCATCGTCGATCCGGCCCAGGTCGCCCGTACGAAACCAGTCGCCGAGCTTTGCCTCCTGGGTCAACTCCGGCTCTTTGAAGTAGCCGAGGAAAACGTTAGGCCCCCGGACCAGAAGCTCTCCCTCTCCGCGAGGCAGGATTCGCGTTTCCTCCCCGGAGGTCTCGAGTACAGCGACATCGATCCCAGGTAAGGGCTGACCCACGGACCCGGTTCGTTTCTCATAGTGGCGGCTGAAGAGGTACTTGGCGGCGTTCCATCGCTGCACGCTGACGACGGGCGCCGTCTCTGTGAGCCCCCACCCCTGCACAATCGGCAATCCCACGCACAAGTAGTCACGCGCAGTCTCGGGGTCTAGCGCCGCGCCGCCGCTGACCATGAAACGCAGGTGTCCCCCCAGCCGGCGGTGCAGCGGCCTGAACACAAGCGGCCCGATATTGAGCGCCGCCGCGCGCTTCACATAGTCCACCACACGTGTTGCCCGCTGGAATTGCCCTAGCCGCCCTTCCACCTCCATCTGTCGGACCACAGCCCGATACATCAGCTTGAACAGGGCAGGCACGCCACCGAACAGCGTCGGTTTGGTTTCCAGCATCCGGTCACGCAATCTGGTGAGGTCGTTCTCCAACGTCGTCTCGACTCCAATGCTCATGAGCGTCAAGATGCCGACCGTGAAGGGCAGGGCGTGATGCAGTGGGAGAACCAGAAGCATTCGGTCGCTTTGCCGAATGGGAAGGCTGCGCCGGATGGATTCGACATTGGAAGTGAAGTTGTGATGTGTGAGCATGACGCCTTTCGCGCCCCCCATCGTGCCGGACGTATACACGATGGACGCCAGGTCGCTGCTGCTCACGTTTGTGTTGGCCAGCACTCGCCGGCTCTCTTCCGTCGCTCTCGCTGCGACGCTACCGAAACGGACGACTCGGCCAGCAAAGCTCGAACCGTCGCCTTCGATGTCTCCCTCCGTCACGACCGTCGCCTTGACCCCCGGTAGACTGCTCGGCAGCCTTTCTAGAACGGCCGGTGATGCTACGACGTATCGGGCGTCCGATCTGAAAATGAGCTCCTCCATCTCCGAGCGCTTCAACTGACTGTATAGCGGCACACCAACGCCCCCGGCCATCGAGAGGCCAAAGTAGCTGATTATCCAGTCCAGGCTGTTCTCGCAGATGATGGCAATTGCGTCGCCCCTGCGCATACCCATCGCGAGGAGGCCGGCGCCAAAATCCCGCGACCGAAGCGCCAGCTCGCTGAAGGTCAAAGTCCGGTAACTCGCCCCGACCTTCACCTGGTAGGCGACCCTGGAGCCGAACCTGCGGGCCGACGCTTCAACGAGCTCAGGGATGGTCGACGGCACGTTCATTGCCCAACCGTGGTGTCGTTGGATGGGTAGGGATTTCGTTTGCGGGGAAACCAGGGAATGAAGGCGCTCGTGCTCTCGATGTATTCGCGGTACTCGGGTTTGGTCTGCACCTGCGCCTTCTCGAGCAAGGCCACGCCGGAGACTCTCAGCAGCATGAAGGTGATGAGGATCGGGCTGAAGATCGTCCAGAAGCCCCAGCGCGTGCCGGCGGCGATCAGGTAGAGCCCCCACCACATCGTCGCCTCGCCGAAGTAGTTGGGGTGGCGGGTATAGGCCCACAGGCCGCTGTTCATCACCTTGCCTCGGTTCGCGGGGTCGGCCTTGAAGCGGGCGAGCTGCCAGTCGCCGATAGCCTCGAAGAAGAAGCCGACGCACCAGACACCGGCCCCAATGATGTCCAGGACGGCGAAGTGGTCGGGCGTCCTGTTCGACTCCGCCGCCATCAATGACAGGGCGATGATCCACATCAGCAAGCCCTGCAGAATGAAGACCTGGAAGAAACTCACCCACCAGTAGCTCTTGCCCCATCTCTGCCGGGAGGCCTGATAGCGGTAGTCCTCGCCTTTGCCCCGGTTGCGGATCAGGATGTAGCCCGCGAGGCGGAAGCCCCATATCCCTACTAGGGCAGCAACGAGGGCCTTTCTGCCGACGAAGCCGTCGCCCGTGACGGCGAAGACGACAGCGAGGAGCACGAAACCGAGGCCCCAGAAGACATCGACGGTGCTGGCGTCCTGGCGGACGACGCTGATCAGCCAGCCGCAAGTCATGTAGGCAAGGGTCACGAGAAGGCCCAGACCTGCTAGCTCAAGCGCACTCATTGATAACGCTGATGCTCCTTTGCCTTCTTAGCGTGCCCGCTGTGGCACGGGTGGGCATCTTGCCCACCGTTCGAGGCCCTACGGCATGAGCTTCGCCGTCGGCTTTCCCCGCAGGCGGCGCAGTCCCGCGCGGACCGTCAGATAGCTCTTAACTAGTGGTCCACGCGCTATCGGAGAGCCCGCCAGCGCACCTCCGTCTATCGGGAAGGCGATGCCGGAGATGAACGAAGCCTCATCACTCGCCACGAAAGCCACCGCGGCGGCAATGTCGTCGGGCGTTGCCATCCGTCCCAGAGGAGCCTGACTGCGCAGGATGCGGCGGCTTGGGAAACCGAACGCGTCGTAGACCGGTTGCAGAAAGGGCGTGTCGACCCAGCCGGGACAGATGGCGACGGAGCGGATACCTTCCGGCCCGTAGACCTGCGCGATATGGCGAATGAGCATGATGACGCCCGTCTTCGATACGTTGTACTCAATGCCGGCTGGGGTGGAGGTGAGGCCGGCCACGCTCGATGTCGCCAGGATCACGCCTTTCCGCTGCCGGCGCATGATGGGCAGGGCCGCCTTCACGCAGAGAAAGACACCCGTAAGGTTGACCTCCAGGACGCGTCGCCACGACTCCTCTGGGCAGTCGCCGACGGGCGTGATGCACGGCGTGACACCCGCATTGGCCAGCATCACGTCCAGCCGCCCGAAACGCCGCTCCGTCTCTGCGAATGCCTCCACTACTTGCTCGCTCTTCGTGACGTCCATTGCCAGCGAGAACGTGTCGCTGCCGGCGCCCCTGATCTTGCCAGCGACCGCTGCTGCCGCCTCTCCGTTGATGTCCAGCACGGCGACCCTCGCCCCTTCGGCGGCGAGCCTCTGCGCGCACGCCGCCCCGATCCCTGATGCGGCGCCCGTGATCAGAGCCGTTTTGCCTGCAAACCTCTGTTCCACGGCTGCTTTCCTCCTGCACTAGCGGGAATGTGTCCTGCGGGATCTTGGCAGTCCCAATCGTACTTCGACAGTCCAGAATGGTGTACGGGGTCCTGCTCTCGACGCAAACGTGTGCAATTGGATGACCTGCCCGCATGAACGCTACCACAGTCTGTGCTAGTGTGACCACAGCTCGTAGCGGTAACGAGGCGGAGCATCGGCCTGGCACGCAAAGGGTCAAACGTCAGCGAATCGGGATGCGTCGTCCGTGGCATCATGCTGCGTGATAGAATTGCCCTGTTGCCGTGTAGAGTCTGGGATCCTCCAGAACGTTACGGGAGGCTTCTTGAGAAGCGAAGTCTAGCCGCCAAGGAAACGGATCGGCAGGAGACCCCACCTTGACCATCACTGCTCACACGTACTGCGACCTCTGTCTTTCGGCGTGCGGGCTCGAAGTGGACATGGAGGACGGTCAGATCGCGGCTGTTCGCGGCGATCGTGACCACCCCCTTTCGGCCGGCTACTTGTGCACGAAGGGTAAGCACGGCCCCGCTAGCCGCCAGGGGCCGGAGCGGCTGCTCCACCCTCTGAAGCGGACCGAGAGCGGTTGGCAGCGGATATCCTGGGACCAAGCCTATCGGGAGGTGGCGGCGAGACTGCGTGAGATCCGCCAGCGTCACGGCCCGCATGCCATCGGTATGTACTACGGCGCGGGCAACCCCACCTCATTCTTCAACTTCCTTTTCGCCCAGGGTTTCATGAGCGCGTTGGGCTCCCGCAGCTTTTTCAACGTGCTCAGCGTGGAGTTCACGGGGCGCTACCTGGTGCAGGAGAAGATGTATGGCCACGCCTTCTTCGCGACGGCAGGCGACTTCGAGC
>CAYGYC010000245.1:0-4218 GCA_964353755.1 uncultured archaeon
ATGATTAAATTAGCCTATAGATTTGAAAATTTGGAATATGACATTAGAATTTTTACATTTTTTGATTATTATACGATGTTTTGTTATCTTTTTGATACTAAAACAGTTAATGAAAAGATAGCTTGTACTATATTCCATAAATGTCTGGAACTTAATTATCGATTACCTAATACAACCTTTTCAAGTATTGAAAGAAAAATATTTGTCGAATTAGATATAGATTTAGGTACTACTAGTGAAGAATTCCCATTTCAAATTAATGGTCTAACCATAGGTATAGAAGAATTTACGAAGTATTTAAAAACACAGAATTTAAAAATTGCTGCTAGAACAATATCCTAAAATAACTAATAAGAATTTTATAAAAATTCAAATATAATCATATCCCTTTTGAAATGCCTGCAAATTTAACTCTTTAATTGATGTCGAAACGGATCCCGATATTGCTTTTATGATAGATTCTTTTGAAACAAGTGGGATTTTTTTAATCAAAGCACCCAACATGATAACATTTACGATTTTTTCATTATTTAATTCAGCAGCAAGTTTAAGAGCGGGAATTCGGTAGGTCGCATCTCTTTCGGTTGGAAAGGTAATCAGATCGGAATTTAAAAATAATTGACAATCGGCCGCCGTGGTTGGGAGATAAGAATCAAAGGCGGCTTGAGAGAATGCTACTAGAATATCTGGTTTTTCAATGACGGGATTAACGATGGGTTCAGTATCCGAAATTATGACATCCCCTCGAACTTTGGTGCCTCGCTGTTCGGCACCATAGGATTGGGTTTGAATGGCATTTTTTTGGTCATAAATAGCCGCCTTTCCGAGGATGATGCTTGCCAAGATGACTCCTTCTCCGCCGAGACCACAAAAACGAATACTAATTGCCTTTTTCCTTTCGCTCCCAGAATTCATTTTTCGCCCTCTCTTTTAATTGTGCATATAATTCATGGAAATCCGGTTTCTCCTGATCCGCGATTTCCCCAACGATCAGTTTCCCTTGGGATTCTGTAGTAAAACACTCACGCAGATCATGGAAAACCCGCCCAGAGGTCTCATCTTCTTGGGCTTTGAGATCAGAATAGCGAATGCTATTTGTTAGAAAGTAAGTTAAATACGCTTCGGGTGTTTTAAACCGTTTCTTGCTGACTGGACAGGCGGCTAATACTTCGATAAATGAGAATCCCTTCTTTACTAATCCTTTTTTGATTGCTGCTATCAATTGCTTGGAGTGCGCTGCGGTCCATCGCGCCACATAGACCGCTCCGGCAGCTTTCGCCAGAAAAGACAGGTTAAAGGAGTGCTCAATATTTTGAAAGGGAGTTGTCGAGCTATATTCGCCCATGGGCGTTGTTGGAGAAACTTGGCCGCCTGTCATCCCATAATTTTCATTATTAATACAAATTACGGTGATGGAAATATTCCTGCGAATTGCTTGAAGAAAATGATTCAGACCAATAGCACCTAAATCCCCATCCCCGGTAAAAACAATCACATTCAACTCCGGATTGGTTACTTTGATCCCCGTGGCAAAGGCTATTGGGCGCCCATGAAGCGTATGGATACTATCTGAATCAATATAAGACGGTAACCGGGAGGAACAACCGATGCCTGACACAAATACCAAATTATCTTGGGAAATATGCAAATCATCAATCGCGCGGATTGTATAATTCAAGACCTGTCCATTGCTACAGCCCGGGCAGAAGTTCGTCGGTAATAGGTCCTGGCGCAGATATTTCTCTCGGAGTTCTTTCATTGGTTTGAGTTTGGATGGCACATTTATTTCCTCCATCTTTTGATTTCGTTGAATATCTCTTGGGGCTGATGCAATTTGCCGCCAATTTTAGGGATCGGGACAACCTGGCAATTACCACACGCGCATTCCGCCACCGAATGATAAAGTTGACCTAAGTTCATTTCTGGAACAATCATCGCACGCACCTGTTCGGATAGCTTGGCGATTTTTTCATCTGCGAAGGGCCAGAGGGTGACTAATCTCAGCAAGCCCGCCTTGATACCCTTGGTTCGCGCTTGCTCGATTGCATCCAGGGAAATACGCGCCGAAGTGCCATACGAGACCACTAGAATTTCCGCGTCTGCCGTGTATTTCTCATCCGTAATTATGATATCGTTTCGGTTATCCGAAATTTTTTCATAGAATCGTTTGACCAGTTTTTCATGGACATCAGAGTCATCTGTGATAGGATGTGCTTTCCAATCGTGGGTTAACCCGGTAATATGCGTGTGATAGATATCTCCAAACCGATCCATTTCGGGGATTTTAGTAGGTCGCGTAAAGCCCGTCCGGAAGGGATGATATTGAGCTTTTTCAATGGTCACTTTTAGCCTCGGAATTACCTGGACCGCCTTTTGGGGAGGAATAACCAGCTTTTCCCGCATATGCGCAATGAAGGCATCCGTCAGAAAAATGACCGGTGTCCGATATTTATCCGCAAAATTAAAGGCAGTGATAATTAGATCCAGTGATTCTTGCACGGAGCTTGGTGATAAGGCTATAATGGAATGATCCCCATGGGTGCCCCACCGTGCCTGTAAAACATCGCCTTGAGCGGCTTGGGTTGGCTGTCCAGTGGAAGGTCCAGATCGTTGAACATCAACAATCACGCAGGGCGTTTCGGTCATTACCGCATAGCCAATATTTTCCTGCATTAAAGAGAACCCAGGTCCGCTGGTGGCGGTCATCGTCCGCAAATCATTCCATGAAGCCCCGATAACGGCTGCAAGCGAGGCAATCTCATCTTCCATTTGGAGAAAATAGCCATCAAGCAGCGGAAGGTAATAGGCCATACTTTCTAAAATTTCGGTCGCGGGTGTAATGGGATACCCGGCAAAAAAGCGACAACCAGCTAACAACGCCCCATAAACGACCGCGTCATTCCCGGTGGCGAATTGGGTTTTTGGTATTAAAAGATCATCAAGCGCAATTGAATTAGCCATTCTCACGCCTCCACTTCAATAGCAAAATCGGGGCAGATCAGCTCACACAAGCGACATTGGGTGCAATTTTCAGGATGTGCTAGGTGAGGGACATAATAGCCCTTTGAATTTAGATGTGCCTTATCCTTCGTTAATTCAAAAACGTTTTTCGGGCAGGTTTCTAAGCAATAGCCACAGCCTTTACAAAACTCTTTAGAAATTTGGATTGACATCGTATCTCATTCTCCTTGGTAATTTTTTTGAATCCACGAGCTTCTTAAATATTAATTTTTTCTTTAATAAATTATAATCGTAATGATGGGTAATGAGTATGCCTGCAAAAGAAGAAAAATTTGCGATGGCTAATTTCATTAGGGAAATATGCGATGAAATTGGCCCGCGCTTAGGCACTTATACGGCGGAAAGGGAGGCGGGGCTAAAGATTAAAGGGATTTTGGAGAAGAAGGTTGATGAGGTAAGTTTGGAAGATTTTACTTGTCATCCGGCGGCATTTCTGGATTTTACCAGAGTGGCGTGGATGGTGATTATTATTGGGACCGCCCTCTTTTGGTGGCTACCCGTTATTAGCCTTGGGTTGTACCTTTATGCCTTGACCACTTACCTGTTTGAACAAATGTTTTTAAAAGAATATGTGGACTTCTTCTTTCCGAAAAGGACTGGGACTAACGTGATTGGGAAGTTGAAACCATCCCAAGCGCCAAAACAAATTGTCATTTGCAGTGCACATCATGATAGTGCCTATGAATTCCCGTTATTTAAGAAGTATAAATCGAAGTTCGGGCTCTTAGCTTATTCTACGGCAGCTACAATCATTCTGAGTGCTCTTGTAGCCGGGGTGAAATTTAGTCTCATTTTGCTTGGGATTTCATCCTTAACTTCAAATTTACTGTTATTGGGAATTCCTATTCTCTGCCTTATTATGACAGGTTATCTCAGCTTATATTTGCATTCAAATTATGTTATTCCAGGCGCTAATGATAACTTATCGGGTGTAGCTATTGTGCTAGCCCTGGCGCACCATTTTACGGCTCAACGATTGCAACACATCGAGCTGTGGTTCATTTCATTCAGCTGTGAAGAGTGTATGCGAGGTTCAAAGCGATTTGTACAACAACATTACGAAGAATTGAAACATGTTAAAACCATTAATTTTGATATGGTGGGAAAGGGGCAGATTTGTGTGATTTCTGCGGAGCCTTATTATACCGCCAAGCATGATCTCGAATTTGCGAAAAAATTTCAAAAATCAATGAATCT
>CAYGYC010000245.1:4228-6905 GCA_964353755.1 uncultured archaeon
GCGTAGTGCGTTTTGGGGGAACTGATGCTGCCAGCTTTTCAAAGAAAGGACTTTCAGCCATTTCTCTCGTTGGTCTCACACCTCACAATTACCCGGACACCTGGCATGAGATGACAGATAAGCCTGAAATAATTGAGCAAGAGAAATTAGATAAAACCCTAGAATCATGTATAAAATTTCTGACGGATTTTGATTCCACACTGAAAAAATAAAGGATTTATATTCTGAATAGCATCTTTGATTAATAAACCCCAATTAGTCTCCATTCATTAGATTTTTTAAAAAAATTAATAAACCCCAATTAGTCTCCATTCATTAGATTTTTTAAAAAAACTAAAAACGCAAAAGTTTAGTGAGGATCGAAAATGAGACTAAAGTTATCAGCGAAATGGATTAAGTGGATGAAGCGGCTTTTTCTGATCGTAGGTTTAGGCTTAGTGGCAGTCGGTTTAACCTTAAGCCTCATTTATAATGTGATTCTAGCACCCTGTACTACCCGAACTTTCTCGATTAAGACGTCCCCCGAGTTCTCAGTCTTTGGGCAGCAATTCGATATTGATTGTAGTCTGTATGAACCGGACTCCGAATATGATATCTATGGGACTCAGCGTCCCGCACTCGTACTCGTCCATGGATTTATGAGTTCCAAAGCCTATTTCCGTGGGTTAGCCTATGAACTGGTGAAACGCGGGTTTGTGTGCCTCGCTATTACTGCAAATGGGCATTCCGCTTCAGGTGGCGCTTTCACGCCGACATGGGAAAATGTGACTTTATCCGCCGTCAAATATCTCCGAGATTATAGTGCGCTCTTGAAGATTGATCCGAACCGAATTGGTCTCGTAGGACACTCGATGGGCGCTTTCTCCGTAACCGTAGCCTCGGTTCTGGACCAAGAACTCGGAAATAACTGGGTTAATGCCACTGTTGGCATCGGAGGACCTTTCCTGAATATTACCCGCGGCTTCGGACAAGGCTTCGCTTATTTCATCGGTAATTCAATAGTTTATCCGAATATCTGGTACGATCCCGCGGAGGCTATGCAGAATGCAATAATAGAAGGACGGACCAACTTTACCCGCCCCTATAACTACATGAATATCATTGGAAGTCTAGATGAGGCTTTCAGTGTGAATAGCGCTTATGAATTGATATATGGGATGAGTAACGTGAATTTCTGGGCGGCCTATGGAATCACTGCACCCTCTCAAATTACTGAAAGTTATACGTATGGCCAATTCAATGGCACGGCTCGTCGATTGGTGGTAATACCGGGTGTAGACCATATGTTAGAAGGGCAAGATGAGACGACGGTGATAGAAGTGGTCGATTGGTTCGAGAATGCGATGAAGCTAAGTCCAAGCGAAAGTCTTGACCCTGCTACCATAACAATAGTGGGAGTTTCTCTTTCCGGCATGCTTGCTGCCTTTGGTGGGCTTATTTTAATTTTTCCTTTGGTCGCCTACTTTGGCCACTGGTTAAAACCGCCAATGGTGATTCCCCGGAATGCAATGAACATGGATAAAAAAGCGAAATGGAAAATGTTTCTCATTTATGGAGCGGCCTTTGTGGGCATTTCTTTTCTGGTGGTACCGGTCATTATGGGACTGCATCTCCACACGCTCATGCCAACCGACTTTCTAGCGTCTAATTTACTTGCCTTGCCGGTTCTCGTTCAGGGACTCCTCATGCTCCCCATAGTCATTCTGCTGATGTGGTACGAAAAACGCAAATACAAATTGGAATTGAACGATTTCGGGTTGACTAAAGAAGTAAAGCCCTACCTTAAGGCGGGATTCTATGGCTTTCTGCTCTTCTTTACGTTATATGTTATATTGAACCTCGCCGCCTCTTGGGTGATTCATAATGTCTTTATTTGGCGCTTCGTCGGATTTCTGGAACTGTTTCTGTACCTCTTCATTGGCTTGCTTATTTTTGAGGTCCTCTTCCGTGGGATGATTCAGAACAAACTCTACAAGGTTACCGATGAGAAAGCGTTTATTCCTACGCGTTGGATGGAAATTCTGAAAGCGGCACTCATAACCGGGTTCATCGAAGGGTTAGCCCTCGGCATTATAACCACGATGCTTTTAGCGGCGGGTGGGTTCGATGTCTTCTCCTCTAACATGGGGGGTATGATCCCGCAAGGTATGGGAATGTCGTTTGGCTGGCTCCCACCCATGTTTATTCTGCTGCCGGGCGTCCTTATTGTCATCGAAATCCTAGTAGCTTTCATTAAAGCTGGGCTTTATCGCGAAATTAATCGAAATATCATGGCGAGCACCTTATTCATCGCCCTGCTCTTGGCGTGGCTTCTCACGGTCATCATGCCTGCCATTAATCCCTATGCACCTCGCTTTGCGTTTATGACGTAAAAACCCCTTTATTTATTCACTGCGGTGTATACTAATACGAGGAACCAGGTTTTTGAAAAAAAAGGTGAACTAATAAAACGAGCTATTAATAAAATCAATGATAATTTATAAAACAACAAACCTTATTAATGGGAAAATTTATATTGGTAAAGATGGGCATGGCAACCCTAAGTATCTTGGATCGGGAACCTATCTAAAAAAAGCTATAAAAAAATATGGAAAAGAAAATTTCAAGAAAGAAATTATAGAGGTATGTGACGGCGGAAACTGGGAAGAAAGGGAGAAATTTTGGATAGAAAAAACCT
>CAYGYC010000246.1:0-6878 GCA_964353755.1 uncultured archaeon
GCCCCAGAACAATTCCCATAAGCACTAAGGCTAGAGCTAATATTTTGCTATCATTCACTTGTTCAATTTTATTCGTTGTAACACCTCATACCGATAGGTATCGGCGATGAGGTTTTCAAATGCGCATATATAAACTCCACAAAAAGAAGGTAAAATGCGCATTCAACAAGAAAAAGTGAGTGAAAATGGGCGGGAATTAGGGAGAGTTATCTGAAATTAAAAAATTAAGTATTAAAACTTCCCATTTTAAAGCGAAGTTTGGAGGTCAACAAAAATAAGGTCGGTTTGTTCGAAGGTGAAATTTGTATGCAATAAAGAAAGAAAGAGATTTTAGGGCCATAAATCATGGACCAACTCATCCAACCCGAGTTCTCTCAATTTCTCTGGTTGAGGCTTGCCCGTCTCCCAATCCCATTGACGCAGTTTAATGTATTCACGCAGCATGGGTTCCAGATGGACAACGAACCCTTTTGATCCACCTTCCTGCGCCGGTTCTTTGACCAAACGATATGGCAATTCGCAATCTTTCATAGTAAACCCGTGTTTAATATTAAATGCTTGCATGAGATTCGAGATGCGTTCGCCGGTTTTGAGAAAGATCTTGCGATAGGACATTTTCCACCCTGTAATTAGGGCGAGGCATGAAGGTAAAAAATGGGCATTAACCGTCGGGAATAAAATGTACCATATACACGCCCCTGCACAATCCATCATGGCGCCACGATCCTGCATCGTAATGAGTGGTTTTGCTTTGCCTACGGTGGATACCCGGTCGAGGGCACGCTCATCTGGATCCGCAATAAAATCGAGTTCAGGGACAGGAAGCGACGTCATTCCCACCACTAAGGCTTCTCCGGCAGAAGAATGTCTCCCTCCACAGGGAGTGGTCGCGTAATGTAATCCATACAACTGGTTTGATCGTGGATCATGCATTGCCACTTCTAAATTTTTCACAGTTACTGCGAATTTCTCAGATCCTTTAATGACTTGGGATGCTTTTTTCGTTCCTTGGGAAAGCAAGGCTCCGAGTTTCTCTTTCTTTACGATGAGCTTAATACAAGCAATAAGAGCATCCGGATCGCCCCATTTCAGTTCCATGCCCCCTAAATCTTCCTTTGTAATTAAGCCTTTCTCATAGCACTCCATCGCAAAGGCAATAACGCTCCCCGTCGATATGGTATCTAAACCGTAGCGGTTACAGAGGTCATTAGCTTTAGCAATGGCATAAATATCATCGATCATACACATAGTTCCGAGAGCCGCGACGGTTTCATATTCTGGACCCGAGGCGGGATTTTGGTCCAAGGCATATTTACCTTTATCAATTCGCACACTGCGTTTACATGATATAACGCAGCCCTGGCAGGCTTTATCCCGAACTAAGATCGTTTTATACATTGCATGGCCGCTAATTTTCTCGGCGCCATCAAAATTCGATTTCGTCCAATTTTTCACCGGCACATCACCGATGATTAATTGGAAGATAAGGAATCCATTACTGCCATACAATTTCAGTACTTGAAACACGGGGTCCTCCACCACTTTCTTGTTATAGTGCGCTGCGATTTCTTTGAATTTCTCTTTATGAGCAATTGCGACTTGTTTTTTACCATAACAAGCAATGGCTTTAAAATTCTTGGACCCTAACACGGCAGCTGCCCCTGCCCGTGCCGCTGCTCGCCCTTTATCACACATCACTGCCGCATACTTGACTAAATTTTCACCTGCTTGCCCAATACAGGCCACTCGAACGTGTTCATTATTTAATTCTTTTTTTATTGACTCCTCTGTTTCAAAGCTATCCTTTCCCCATAAATGCGTGGCATCTTTCAGCTCTACTCCATCCTCTGAGACCCAGAGATAAACCGGATTCCTGGCTTTTCCGCGGATGACTATGCCATCGAATCCCGACCGTTTTAAGGCAGGACCGAAAAATCCGCCACAATTTGCCGCGCCTAGCAACCCCGTTATCGGCGAGAGTGTGGTGACCTCAAAACGAGATGCTCCAGGGGCAACTAACCCCGTATAGGGTCCGGTCATGAAAATTACCTCATTCTTACTATCCCATGGATCTAGATCTTTCGGCAACTCATCATAAAGCAATTTCGTGGAAAGTCCGCGACCTCCAATAAACTTTTGATAGAGTTCTTCGGGAATTCCTTCCGGCTTCACCGATTCGGTATCTAAATCCACTCGCAAAATTTTGCCCATATAGCCGTATGTCATAGTTTATCCTCCTAAGTTGAAATTCAAGAGTTCTAAGTATTTTGTCACTTTTCCCAACTTCAAATTGCGATAAAAGAACGTAATGAGCTGACGAAGCACCCGAGAATTAATCCGTTTTTCAATTAAATCAAAAATTCGGACGACCATTTTCATCAATAAGGGCAGTTGTTTTTCATATACAGCCAAATTAAATCAACTCGCCATCTGTTAAAATAAGTGAAAAGTTACTTTACTATTGGAAAGGATCTTATTATTAAAATTGCTCTTACATTAGATCATTAAAATTTTGAATAATCTTCAACATATGTAAATGTAGTAAAAACCGTAAAATTTTAAACGGGAATGAAATAGTTAACAAAAAAATATCCACTCGCATGGATGGATTGTTGAATGGAAGACCAAATCAGGCAAATATTGAAAGGATTGGGTAAAAGAATTCAATGTGTGGTCGTGGTTGATAAAGCCGGTTTGCCAATCACTTCGTTTGATACGGAAACTAAACAACGGGTTAATCCATCCATGGAGACCGTCGTCGCAGGGATCGGTGCTGCCGTTCTCTCATTGGCAGAATCCACTTCCTCGGTTATAAATCAAGGGACTTTGAAAGAGTTAATTATTAAGAATGAAAGTGGCACCATTATCATATTAAATGCGGGGGAGAATGCGCTGCTCATCGGCATTTTACCTACCCACACGGGATATGATACCCCCTTAATCTCCTTGAAGACCGCTGCCAGTCAAATCAAGAAGATAAAAATACCCTCTTCACAACCCGCTCTGAAGCCGGAGGCGACTTCCGAGATATTTATTCCAAAGATCGACTAATTTCAAATCAAACTCGGAGAGATATTATGCCTTTTGCACAACTTAAGAATGTAAAATTATATTATGAGGAAAAAGGAAAAGGACAAACCATTATTTTTATTCATGGCTATACCTCCAACTCGTGGATGTGGTTCAATCAGATGAACTACTTCTCAAAAAAGTATAGAGCTATCGCGCTCGACCTTAAGGGGCATGGGGCCTCAGATAAACCGAAAGGAAACTATTTAATAAGCGAATTTGCGACAGAAGTAGATGAATTTGTTACACAGGTGTTAGGCAATGAGAAATTCGTCTTGGTGGGGCATTCCATGGGAGGAATGATCGTTTTGACTTATGCTACAAAGCCGCAATACGCAGCTAGATTGAAAGCTCTGGTGCCTTGTGGAACCACTTTTAAGTTAGGCAATCCCATCCTAAGTAAGATTGTTGGGCAATTAAGAGAAGGGATTATAAAAAATGATGAATCGTTTAGGGAAATGATGGCTAAACTAGGATATAATGGGAAGTTTGTCCGAATGAATAGGGACCTTCTCAAAAAAACAGTTGAAGAAGCTCTGAAATGTCCCGATTACGTGGCATTAAGCTGCTTGGATTCCTTTGTTAATAAATATAATATAGAAAAGGACCTTCCCTCAATATCGGTTCCTACACTTATTCTCACAGGCGACAAAGATGCGATGGTCTCTCCAGAATATGCTGAGCAAATGCGATCGCTGATTCCCAATTCCACTGTGGAAATTATAAGTCCCCAAGTCGGGCATTGCTTACAAGTAGAGCGTCCCACTGAATTCAATCAAACGCTTGAAAAATTTATTAAATCCCTTTAGAAAACTATTCGCGCTCAAAATGGTTAAAAAAAGCTTAGGATTGTTCTTTGAGCCAGCGAATATACAAGCGGATACCTTCTTCCGTGCTAATTTTTTGTTTCCAACCTAGTTTTTTGATTTTATCCGTGGCGAGGAGCATTTTGAATACATCGCCCGTCCACCCACTTTGTCCGCCGGTATAAGTGTATTTGACATTTTTTAAGCCGAGCTCGCTACTGATAACACTGGCAATTTCATCCACGGTGGTCCAGGTATCCGAGCCAATGTTTAATGCGTCATACCCTTTATTTACGCTCTTTGCTGCAATAAAGGAAGCATCAATACATTCCGTGATATATAGATATGATTTAACTTGCTTGCCATCGCCGAGAATTTCGAGCTTTTTCGGGTTCTTTTTTAATTTATGATAGAAATCGAACATCACTCCATGAGCAGAGCGAGGTCCGAAAATGTTTGCATATCGCAAGGAAACCGCGGTTATTCCATAGGACGCCGCATAGGCGGATAAATAGGATTCTGCCACAGCTTTGGTAGCGCCATAAGCACTAATTGGGCGAAATTGAACGTCTTCCGGTGTCGGAAATTGATCGACCTGCCCATACAGAGTGCCTCCTGAGGAGGCAAATACGATATTCGGAATGTCTAAGCGCCGCATGGTTTCCAGAATTAAAAAAGTTCCGTAGGCATTGATACTATAACTCTTGGTTGGATCGATAACTGAACTTCTCACATCGGGATCTGCCGCAAAATGAAAAATTGTATCCTTTTTTGAACTAATTTTCTGTAAAATATCTTCATCACGAATATCCGCTTTTACAAACTCTATTTTTTCCCTTAACGGCTCAATGGTCTTTAAATTTCCCGCTGAGAGATCATCGATCACCGTGACCTTGCATTTCTCTTCCACTAACTTTTCTACCACATACGAACCAATGAAGCCCGCACCGCCCGTTACTAAGACATTTTGATATTTCATAAATAAAGTGTTATGTATAATTTATTTAAATTGATAAGTAGTTAAAAGGATTAATTTGGTAACCAAAGCTATACATGAAAATAACATTCATTGAATAGCGAAAATGGGTGATTGAATGGCAAAAATTGGGAGAACCACTGTATTAGAAAAGGCAGGTGGAAAATTTTACATAAAAGAAATGCCTTTGCCAGATCCAGAACCGGGTATGCTTTTAATGAAAGTAGAAATGTGCGGAATTTGTGGGACTGACATTCACATGTGGCAAGGACATGAAGGGATTACAGTGCCTTTCCCAGCACCGTTAGGTCATGAGGTAGTTGGGAAAATCGTAAAATTGGGAGAGAGAATTGAAACCGATTATATCGGGAAGCCCGTAAAAGTGGGGGATAGAATTGTTATTATTCCGCTGGTGACCTGTGGGCGTTGTTATGCGTGTACGGTTCTCCATGAGCCTGCTAAATGCCTGAATGCCTTGGCTTACGGGCATCAATCAATAAAAACAGGATTTACCGGTGGGTATTCTGAATATCTTCACATGAATATTCCCAATACGGGATTTCTCAAGACAGATCTACCGCCAGAAGTAGCCGTCTCCCTGGAACCTACATCTATTGCCGTAAGTGGGATAAAACGAATCGGAATAACGGTTGGGGATACGGCCATTGTGCAAGGCGATGGCGCCATTGGATTATTGACATTAATGGTAGCAAAGGAGGCAGGTGTGAGTAGAATTTTTATGATAGGTACCCAACAAGAGCGCTTAGGATTGGCAGAAGAGTTTGGTGCCGAATTAACGATCAATATCAATCACGTGAAAAGTCTGAAAGAGCGCGTTCAAATAATAAAGGACAAAACTAACCGAGGGTTGGGAGTGGATATTGTCTTTGAATGTGCAGGAGTTCCAATAGCTTTCAAGGAAGGATTCCAATATCTTCGATATAGTGGCAGATACTGCGAGCTGGGACATTTTACCGATACAGGCAATGTCGAAATTAATCCCAGCACTGATATATGTTCTAAAATGGCTACCATTGTCGGATCATGGTCCTCTTTACCCGATGATTTTGTCCGAGCCTTACGAATCCTCGAGTTGAATAAATATCCCCTGGGAAAACTGATTACCCATCGATTACCCTTAGAGCGGCTGGAGGAGGCATTTAAGGCCATGGCGGGAAATAAAATTCTGGATGGGCGGGAGATTATCAAAGCCGTTATTGCCCCCAAATAAACCTTGATGGCGAACGTTTATGGGGCAAAAATCCAGTTCGCTTTTGCTTGGAATTGATATTGGGACTTCTTCTACGAAAGCAAGCCTCTTTACAGATGATGGAAAATTAATAGGGAGTGCAACACAGGAATATACGATTAATTACCCTAAACCGGCATGGGCAGAGGAAAATCCAAATGATTGGCTAAATGCTGCTATGAAATGCATTGAGACCCTTTTAAAAAAAATAAATTCAAATGATATAGAAGGAGTTAGCATCAGCGGATTAACTCCAAATTGTGTCCCTATTGATGCAACAGGTTCAATACTCCATCCTGCTATTCTTTGGATCGACCGTCGGAGTGATATAGAATGCACCTGGCTAAAAAAGGAGATTGGAATAGAAAAATGCTTTTCTATTAGCGGGAATCAGATTGATCCCTATTTTGGTGGGCCAAAATTCCTCTGGTTTCGGAATAATCGCCCAAAATTATTTGCAAAAACCACCAACATTTTGCTAGGCAGTAATTATGTCGTTTATAAATTAACGGACAGCATAGTTTCTGATTATTCGGTGGCAGGGTTATGTGCCCCTTGTTTTGATTATAAGAAAAGGCAGTGGTCGGAGGAGATTTGTGAAACTATGCAAATTCCTATCGATTTACTGCCCGAATTACATGAATCCTCTGAAATAATCGGAGAAATCACTGTTGAAGCAGCGAAGAAAACGGGATTAAGGAAAGGTACGCCCGTCGTTACGGGAGGTGGTGATTTCGCTTGTTCAACCCTAGGAGCTGGGGTCATTGAGGAAGGAGAA
>CAYGYC010000247.1:0-6872 GCA_964353755.1 uncultured archaeon
CCAATTCTGAAACAACTTATTCAATCTTTTAGAGAAGTTGAGCGTCCCGTTATTTACACCTGTCATGTTCATCACCCTGACCATATAGATGCTGGTGTTATGGGGGGGTGGTGGAAAGGGATGTGCATTGAAGGAAGTATAGAAAGTAAGGTTCATGAGAAAATTGCACCACTCCCAAATGAGAAGGTAATTTTCAAACATCGCTATTCAGCGTTCTATAATACCGACTTAGAAACAATACTCCGCTGTTTGAAAGTTGAAGACCTTGTAATATCAGGCATTATGACCAATTTATGTTGCGAATCCACTGCTCGGGATGCCTATTACAGAGACTACAGAGTTTTTTTCCTTGCTGATGGCACAGGAAGCGTTAATGAGGAAATGCATCTGGCAAGCTTGCTCAATCTTGCGTTTGGATTTGCATTCATAACGACAATTAATAATATAATAAATGAACTACACAAGTAACTTTAAGTTAGAAATTCAGGAGGTGTTAAGACTTTCAATCCAGAGACCTATTTAAGAAAATCGCGGGATTATCGTTAGAAGTGAATGATATATATTAATCTGCTTTTTTAAAACAGACTATTTGCTTTTTTCCAAAAAAATAAACATCCAAAGCATTCAATAAATTCTGACCTATTAGAAACTGGAAAGGTAATCTATCTGATATAGGAGAGATAAGAAATTCAATGTCAAATTGCTTATCCAAGAGAGAAAAAGTCCCTTGATAAATATTTACATTAATAATTCCCGCTGCCATAGAAAATTCTTCTGCCCTGAGACTATTGAATTCTTCATTAGGGATAGACTCATAAATATGTATTCTATCGGTTTAACTTTTTCAGGTCCGGTATATTTAATCGTAATAGGCAAATCAGGAAATTTTTCAACAGCAATTTGTGATACTTCACTTGGACTGTCTCCAACAGCTATGATAGAATCATTGATAATTGCTACATATTTCTTACTAGGTAGAAAATTTGGAAGTTGGTTAGAAGAAATATTTGTTTGCGAAGCTTTCTCTAATTTTATTTTTTTAGAGATAAGCATTCGAATAAAGTCACTTATTGATTTCTTCTTTTGCAATTCTATAAACTCCTGAAGCTTTTTCTTCTCCTCCTCTTTTAAATGTATATTCAATATATTTTATTGCTTTTTATGATATAAAAAAATTATGGAAGAAAATGAATTTTTTCTTCGCCTTGTATTAAGACGAATTGTTTCTTCTATTTGTTTTTTTAACACCATTTCTTTTAATTTTGGTAATTTTTTCAATAATTCAACAACTCCTCATGGCTTGGGTCTATATGTAATCTGTACGCAATATTATCGGCTCAACCATCTTTCTATGCATTTTCTAACCATGGATGATGATGAATTTCTATCCATTTGGACTTCCACTCTTTTAAATTCCCTTTTTTTAATCATCCTAGATTGTTTAAAAAAATCAAAACAAATTTATTAATGATTGTATATATTATGATTGACAATATGATTGATTAAAGGATGTGTTTCAAATTACTGAAATTGAAGATAAAATTATTGAAATTTTAGAAAAAGAACCATCAACCCCCGAAGAAATATCCAGAAAGATTGGAATTAGTTGGAATACCGCTCAGAATTATTTATTAAAATTGAGCAATGAAAAAATTGTGCGATATATCAAAAAAGGAAGGGTCAATATTTATTTTCTCAATATTCAAAAAGATATAATAATTGATATTCCGAATTGGGTCAGAATAAAATCATTAAAAGAACTTTCTGAAGAGATAGAAGATTATTTCGATGAGAATCTTTCTGCCCAGGATATTATTGAAAGAGAGAGGCGAAAATGTTAAAAATTGGATTAGACACCGGTATTTTTATAGCTTCTGTTAAAAAGAGAGGGGAAAAATTTCATGAACCTATTTTAGGAATCCTTAATAAGATATTACCTAACCAAATTAGTTTTTTTGCGTCTGCTTTAACACTGATTGAGATTCCAGGTGGATTATGTGCATCCACTAAACTCCCGATTGAAAAAATATACCAGATTGAGAAATCCTTAAAAAATGAATTTCAAATGAGAATATTGCCTTTTGAACCTTATATTCCCAAAACAAAAGAATTGATGTTCGAATTTAGAGACTTGAAGGGTCAATTGAACATCGAATCTGCAGATTTCCATCATTTAGCTACCGCAATTCAAGAAAGTTGTTCAGTTTTTCTAACAATAGATGAACGTCATTTATTAAAAGATGAATTACGAGGGCAAATGAAAAAATATATTGAGATTTTAGATCCATCCGAATTAATTGAAAGGATAAAGTAAATTTCTTTATTGCTGGTATAATTCTACAGATCCAAATATAATTTGCCCTATACTTACCCCTGCATCTCCCGGAGGGACTTTAATATGTTGTAAAAAGCGTATTCCCTTTGCCTCCACTTCTCTTTTTATTATTGAGGTTATTGCCGCGTTATAGGCGACGCCTCCACTGAACCCTATTCGAACTATTCCATACTCCTCCGCTAATTCAATTACGACCTCCGCAATTTTCTTTGCTAAGGCGAATTGTGCAGAAGCGGCGATATCGTGAGGATTTTTTCCAGCTTCTAAATAATATAATGCTTGTGAAATGACATCAGAGGTGTTGATCCAAAGTTTTGGAGACCTTTCACTAGAAAGGGCAAATTTCAAAGCCTGCTGATCCCCTTGCATGGCATAATGCTCTAATAGAATGGCGGGTTCGCCCTCATAAGTCCGCTCTGAACAGATATGTAATAGTGCAGAAAGGGCATCGAGAACCCGCCCCATTCCCGATGTGTAATAAAGATTACTCTTGGCTTTCAATTGGTTGATTAAAGTTTTCAGTTCAGTTTCCCGGTAAGGTAATCCTTCAAGATATTTCTCTTGAATTAATTCCTCTAATTCTTCAAATGAAAGGTTATGTGATAACATCGCCGCCAACATGCGAACGGGATAATAAACACACCGGTCACCACCGGGCATAGGCTGCAGTTGGAGTTGCGCTAACGACTTGAATTCATCATATTTTGCCAGAAATATTTCTCCGCCCCATACTTCTCGCTCTTTGCCGAAGCCCACGCCATCAAGGGCTATCCCGATAATCTCATCCGCAGGTTGAAGCCCATATTCTGCCATCAATCCTGCCAAATGTGCATGGTGATGTTGAATCCGAAATAATTCACAGCCATATTCCCGAGCTTTCCGTTCAGCAAGTTGGGTAGAAAGAAAAACGGGATTCATATCACAAACAATGGCATCCGGGACATTTATCCGCAGTAATTTCATCAGATGGGCGACGGAGGAGTCCAGAAACTCTAGAAGTTCCAAGCTCGTTACATCACCAATATGCTGCGTTGGAAAGCACCGACTTCTTTTGGAAACTGCGCCAGTAGAATGGAGTTCTGCCCCATAGGCAATAATTTGATTGTTTTTCGTGTCAAAGGGAATATCGATGTGCTCGGGCACATAGCCTCTCGATCGCCGAATTAATGCCGGTTTATCAGCGATCATTCTCACGACTGAATCATCGCAGCGTTGATATATAGGACGATCATGAAGCAAGAAGAAATCTGCGAGCGATTTCAGATCTTTGACTACCTGCGCGCGTTCAATAGCCATGGGTAAATCGGAAATATTACCACTGGTCATGATGAGCGCAGGAAATTCATATTTTTGAAATAAGAGGTAGTGGATAGCAGAATATGGTAAAAAAACCCCAATATTCGATAACCCCGGGGCTATTTCTTTTGATAAATAAAAATCTTCCCGCTGTTGCAACAGAACAATGGGTCTTCGGTAGGATTTCAAAAGGGTTTCTTCGGCGGGGGTCACTTTTGCATAACTAGAAATTTGTGAAATCGAAAGCGACATGACCGCAAACGGCTTATATTTCCGTTGCCTTTTTCTCTCACGTAATTTCAAAATAACCTCCTCTTCTGGCTGACAGACTAGATGCACGCCTCCAATGCCCATCACCGCCAGAATTCTTCCTTCGTGTAAAAGATCCACGCTTTCTAAGAAGGGATCTTTACATTCCATCACTTGACCTGTATTATCATGTAGCGTAAATTTAGGACCACATATTTGACAGGCATAGGTCTGGGCATGATAGCGCCGGTCCTCAGGATCCTGATACTCGCGGGCGCACTCCACACATAATGGGAATTTTTGCATGGTAGTGAGAGGGCGGTCATAGGGTAAGTCTATAACCGTTGTATAGCGTGGTCCACAATGGGCGCATGCAATGAAGGGGTATCGATAATAGCGGGTAGGATATTTTCTGGGATCCTTAAATTCAGCTAGACACTCATCACAGGTCGCAATATCAGGCGGTAAACCTATCGAATCTCCAGGTTTTTCTTCACTCTTTAATATTTTAAAATCGGAATAGATCGGATCCGCTTTAATCCATTCAATATCAATATTATCGATCCGAGTAATTGCAGAGCCATAATTAGATAATTCTTTAATGAATTGCTCAATGGGAGTCTTTTCCCCTTCAAGTTCTATTTTCACCCCAAAATTGCCCATATTTAAGATATAACCGTTAAAGTGATATTTTTTTGCCAGGCGATAGACCAAAGGTCGAAATCCTACCCCCTGAACAATCCCCGTCACATGTAAAATTGCGCGCATAGCTCTCTTCCACGAATTCTAAAAAAAATCCAATTTCCCATATTTATGCCAAATATTACAGGTGCCTTCCCGTGAAACCATACAGGGCCCATAAGGGTGATTTGGGGTGCAATCCTTTCCAAAGAGATGGCACTGATCGGGAGTTTCCTTTCCAAGCACCACTAAATGACAGATACAGCCAGGTTTAATGTCAATTCCTTTCTTTGGCTTGAGATTAAATTTTTTGCGGGCATTATATTGTTGAAAGTCATCTTTGATCTCATAACCCCCATCTCTTACACGTCCAATTCCCCGCCATTGGGCATTATAAGGTTCAAAGATTTGACTGATCATCTTTTGCGCTTTCACATTCCCTTCATATTTCACAAATCGTGTGTATTGGTTAACTGCTTTCGGCTTCTGTTCCCGAATTTGTTTTAAAAGGATTGCAATAGACATCAGGATGTCCGTAGGCTCAAAGCCACTCACTATCGTGGGAATATTATATGATTCGGTGATTATCTCAAATGGTTTAACTCCTATAATTGTGGCCACATGCCCCGGACAGATAAATCCATCGATATGTAGTTCTCCAATTCCCATTAATAGATCCATTGCGGGTGGAATTAATCGATGGGAACAAAGAACGGAAAAGTTTTTCGGAGGCGATCTGAGAAGTTCTGCGGCAATGGGAGCAACTGTAGTTTCAAAGCCCACCGCGAAAAAAACAACTTCCTTCTGGGGGTTATCTTGTGCTATTTTAATGGCATCTAACGGACTATAGACAATCCTTACATCGGCTCCTTCTGTTCTAGATTCAAATAGCGATGAACGACTGGCGGGCACTTTTGACATATCTCCAAAGGTGGTGATAATTACCCTCTCATTCAAGGCGAGTTCGATGGCTTCATCGATATCTTGTGCGGGCACGACACACACAGGACAACCAGGGCCTGCAATTAACTGCACTGTTTTGGGAAGTAATGTTCGAATCCCATATTGACTTATAACTTGTTCGTGCGTTCCACATACATGGGTAAATTTCACAAGATAATTCGGCGTTAATTTTTTAATATATTCTAAAATTTTCTCTGATTCTTCCGATACGTTCCTATCCTTACCTATCATTCTCAATTTTCCTACTTAATTTCTAATCTTATTTCAAATGATAGCATTAATATTCTTTTGTAAGCTTTTCTGCGAATTTGAGATGACTTTTTAATATTTTAGGCAATCGTATTACTAGTAAAAGTTTTGGAAGATCTATGCCATGCAGGATAAAGATAAGGGGCTAAAGCCAAATAAATATGAGGAACTGAAGACTTTTTTTTATCCAAACTCGATCGCCATTTATGGGGTCAGTAATACTCCCTTTAAATTTGCCAATATGCACCTTTTTAATCTTTTATCGAGTGGCTATCAAGGTAAAATTTTCTTGATTCATCCCCGCGAATCAACGGTATTAGGATTCAAAACGTATAAATCCGTTTTAGAAGTTCCTGAATCAATTGATCTAGTTTTGATTGTGGCACCCACAGTAGTAGTGCCGCAAATCCTAGAAGATTGTGGCAAAAAAGGAATTCACCATGTTATCTGCGTCACTGCAGGGTTTGCTGAAATCGGCAATGTTGATGGGCAGAATAAATTAAAGGAAATTGCTGCTAAATATGGAATTCATATTATGGGACCTAATTGTATAGGTGTAATTTCCACCGCTTTTAAATTAAACTGCACACCCGTTCCTTTACCGCCTCCGGAGGGTTCTGTGGGCTTAATTTCCCATTCGGGTTCTTGGGCTAGTCATATTTTATTTACCCTTGAAGAAAAACTCCGGCTGGGGATTTCTAAGGTCGTATCAGTTGGGAATGAAGCAAACACTGATATGGTTGATTTCCTTGAAGCCTTTGAGCTAGATCCCGATATTACCGCGATTGGTTTGTATATAGAAGGATTGAGACGTCCAAGAGAATTTCTTCAGGTTGCAAAACGTATTTCTAGAAATAAACCAATTATAGCAGTTCCTATTGGTCATGGGGAAGCAGGAATGCGAGCCGCTAAATCTCATACTGCCGCTATTTCTACCCCTTCGGCTATTATGAATCCTGTGCTCAAACAAGCCGGTATATTGGTAACGGATAGTAATGATGAAATGCTAAACTTCCTGCAAGCCGTGACTTCTCAGCCACTACCCAAAGGACCCCGTGTGGGGATTGTGACCGTTGGAGGAGGACCTGGAACAACGATT
>CAYGYC010000248.1:0-6860 GCA_964353755.1 uncultured archaeon
CTGTTATCGTCCTTGGTAATTCATTCACGGAGGGTTTTGAGAGAAAATTTCGTAACTAGCAAAAATAATCCTTAAATATGTGAGATCACATATCTAATCTTATAAGGTGAGATTAATGCCCAATATAACACTTTCAATTCCCGATGAAGTATATGAAATTATGAAAAAATATAGAGAGATTCGGTGGAGCGAGATAGCTCGACAAGCAATCGAGAAGTTTTCAAAAAGACTTGAATTACTAGAAAAAATCGATTACGAAGAAAAAATCGATTTATTTAACAAACTACTTCAAAATAGTGAATTAACTGAAGATGATGTCCTAAAAATCGACAATGAAGTGAAAGAGAACATTTTTAAACGAATAATGGCGAAGAGACAATGAAACTTGTCATTGATTCCAATCGTCTTTTCGCAGCATTTATCAAGAACTCTCTAAGTCGTGAAATCTTGCTAAGTAAGAAGTTTGAATTTTATGCTCCATTTGAAATTTTAGAGGAATTTGAGAAATATAAAGATTATTTGATTAAAAAATCAAAAATTGATGAAGAAACATTCGAAAGCGTTTATTTAAGTTTACTAGAGCCCATTTATTTTGTTTCTCTTAAAAAATTTGAAAAAGAACTTGACGATGCAACAAAGATCATGCAAAATATTGATACCAAAGACGCTCCATTCATTGCAATCGGACTAGCTTTAAATTTGGATGGAATCTGGTCAGATGATGGACATTTTTTTAAACAAAATAAAGTGAAAACATTTTCTACAAGTGATTTATGGACAATACTTAAAAAATAGTATGATGTGGGTAGTGTAACTAGTTTGAATCGTGATTGGAAAAATAGAATTTCCTTTGATCCAAACATCTGTCATGGAAAAGCATGCATTAAGGGAACTCGCATGATGATTTCTGTCATTTTGGATTGTCTTGCAGATGGAATGTCCGAATTTGAGATTCTTTCGGAGTATCCTTCTTTAAAAAAGGGAGATATTCAGATCGCTATTAAATACGCCGCATCACTTGCTCGAGAATAAATTATTTCTTTTGTTTAGATTTTCGAGGCTTTTAATTGCTCTTTAAACTCGATGAGAATGTCCCGATTATTCTAAAGAATTTAAATGCCGCAAGATGGGTTCGATGGCTTGTCGATCCTGTTATCGTCCTGAATAATTGATTTATGGGGGTTTTTGAGAGAAAAAAAACCGTAATCGCCAAAATTGCATCAATTAACAATGGAAGGAATTTAAATAAACAATGTTAATTTTTAGCGTTTCTGATTTCCTGTTGTTTATTAATCCATCTCCATACCCAATAACTTCTTGTAAAAAATTTTCGGAATCCAATCAACAAGATGATTAAAACTGCAATTAAAACCGGGATAAGAAAGTAATACCATAAATCTGTCCAAGAAAACCAAACACCTCCCAGATACCATCCTATAAAAAAAATGATAAGAAACATAATATATACTTTGGATGAAGCTTTAGAGGGTAAATGGTTCTTAACTTCAATCTGTAGACAATCTAAATGAACACACCCACTTTTTGGTAAATATGAAGGCAATAGATAAGGGATAGAAATTAAGTTTACCTCCACGCCTTTATCACCGCATAAAATACATGGGTCATGTAATTCAAGATCATCTAAAATTTCTCGTTTTAATTTGGCAAGTCGGTCGAGTTCGGTATAATAGCTTTCTGTTTTCTCTTCCATGCCATGGTTCTCGTAAAACTCCCCTAAGATCCGATGATATTCGGAAATCAGTTCCAAAATATTTCTTTTTTGGCTCAATTCTAAGCCTAATTCGTAATAGTGTTGCGCTAATGGAAATTCTTTTAAATATTCGTAAATGGAAGCAATAGGTTGGCAAAGCGTGGCTTTTAATTCATCATTCTGAATCTCATCAAATATGGTAAAGGCTTGCAAGTAATAATCCAACTCTATTTGATGCTTTTTAATAACCCCGTAAAGGGTTCCCATTACTGCGAATGCCGAAGCAAGTCCCATCAAATCCCGCTGCCGCTTAAACTTTTTAATCGCATACTCCACCTGTGGCTTCTGCGACCAAAAATAAATCCGCGGGATTCGTGACATAGTACATACTAAGACCGGTATCAATAGAAATAGAAAAAGATATCCAACCACCACAACCTCAAAATAAAATGAAATAATTATCAATAGAATGCAGAGCAGAATAATCGAAGAACTAAGAATTAGAAATTTAGATAGATTAATATAAGAACCGAGAAGTGGAGTTTTTCTCTTGCTTTGATCTTTTTTATTTGGTTTCAAATCACATAATCCCTTCCTATATCAATTAATCCGTACTATCTATTATAATTAAAACAGAATGTTTGGTCCTCATCGTAATCATATTCTTTATAATCTTCTGGACCCGCCCCTTCAATAGGTAATAAAAAGAATTCAATAAAATCTTTCTTGAGATGATTAATATTTTCTAATTGTTTTTCCTCAGCCATAAATTTGAAGAATTCTTTTTCATATCTAATAGAAAATGAAAATATTTTATCCAATAATTCAGAACTTGATAACTTCTTCTTTTTCAGTAAAGTTATTTTGGCTTGGAGTTCATTCAGCTTTTCTTTAATGGTCTTATTTTCTCTTTGAGAAATGGGCATAATAGAAAATATGATAATAGATACCTTATACTTTGTGGTAAATCACACAAGGTGTACTGATTAATTTTCTATATGAAATTAGACGAATCCTTGCCCGCCACATATCGGTATGCGTTGGCCTGTAATAAAATCACTATCGAATGGAGCAAGAAATAAGGTCCCCTTTAAAAAAAACATTCTGTATTAAATTAAAATAGAAGTTTTATAAAAATATTAAATGTGAAAAAAATAATCCAGGTAAGAATTTACAAGGGCGAAAAATACTATATTGCCGAATGTATTGACTTACCGGTAGTTACTCAAGGGAAGACACTAGATGAAGTTGCTAATAATATAAGAGAAGCCATCGCCCTCCATCTTGAAGGAGAAGATTTAGAGGATTGGGATATCTTTCCCGACTTTATCATTTTAGCAAATTTCGAGCTTGAGCCAATCCATGCCAAAGCTTGAAATATATTCCTGAAGAAGAACTAGAACCTTATTTTTATACCCAATGAATTATTTTGTAATTCAAAGTTTAAACAAACCCTTGCCCGCCGCATACGGGAAGACTTTGTCCCGTGATGAAATCGCTGTCGCTTGACGCGAGGAACAGGGCTACTTTAGCCACATCTTCCGGTAATCCTACGGGCTTGAATTTTTCAAGGCAAGTGGGAAGGCTACTCCCGGCGAGGTTTTCATAGGAAATATTGCCATAGATAGGCGTATAAATGAGTCCAGGACAAATAACATTCGCGGTAATTCGTTTTGGTCCTAACTCTTGCGCAAGGGTCTGGGTTAAAATTACAATACCCGCCTTTGCCGCGCCGTAAGACCCAAACCCCGAACGCCCCGTTTTGCCTCGCATGGAGGACATATTGATAATCTTACCCCGGAGCTGATCTTTGGGTGCTTTGTTATAGATCATCTTGCGCGCAAAGTATTTCGTGACCAGAAAGACGCTCCGTAAATTGATCTTTATTATTCGATCCCAGCTACTCGTCTCCTCATGGATAATGCTCACAAAAGAAGCACCAATGCCCGCATTATTGATCAATACATCGATTTGTTCAAACGCTGTAAAAACCTCTTGCGTCATTTGTTTTACTTGGTCCTCTTCCGACACATCCGCCACAAAGTAGGCGATTTTCGTCCCAAACTGTTCTAATTCTTGTGCCACCTTTTTCACATTTTCTTCGTTCATATCGACCAACGCGAGATTGGCTCCATGCTGGGCAAAGAGAAATGCTATCGCCTTACCAATACCGCTTCCCGCACCAGTTATTAAAATATTCTTTCCCTTTAACCGTCTCTCGACATTACTCATATTTTTTCCACTCTTTCGCCTTTTAAATAATCATTTTAAAATTGATGAAATTCACATTCGCTATTTACTTCATTTTATAAATTCCTTAATCTACTTTATTTGCTTTCATTACTCAAATGCAATTATGTTTTTATGGATATAGAAGAGAATGATTTTTTTTAAAAGGCTAAGTTTAAGATTAGGAAAATTTGCTTTCTATATTGTCTATAAAACACACTTGTTCTAATGAATAATAAAGGAGCATATAAATGGAAAGAGTTTTTACCGCAATTTTCGAAAAGATTGGAAATTATTTTATTGGATATGTCGAAGAACTACCCGGAGTGAACTCGCAGGGAGAAACCCTCAAAGAAGTTCGGGAGAATCTTCGTGAAGCGATTGAATTAGTTTTACAAGATAAAAGAGAATTAACTGAGAAAGAATTGGCCGGTAAAAATTTTATTCGGGAGACGCTTAAGGTTGATATCTAATGAAGGCAATGATTGATTTTCATATCCATTCGTATTTCTCGGATAGCGATCAAACGCCCCAGGAGATTCTAACGGTTTTACGCGAATATGTAGATGAAATAAGATATTTTCGCTATGTTGATTATAAAGTCAAGAATTCAATAGAAAATATTAAAAAGAATCAGTGCCTTTATTTATTCAGGAAAAAAATGAAGTCCTTTATTTTCCTACGTAGAAGGTGATAGAAAAAGTGGCTAATCCAATTGAACCAGCTGAAATATTAACGGGGAAAGAAGCGGAAATGTTTGTAAAAGAAATGGAAAATCCAAAATTTTCTAAAAATAAAGAAAGAATTGTCGAAATAGCCAAGCAATTATACGAAAAGCATCCTTTTTAGATTATTAATATTTTGACAATGATTATCGTTGATAATTACCGAATTTAAATGAGAACCATGTCCCAGTTTCCTTACAATGAACTTAGGGTGCGTCTATTACTCAGTGATGATGATTTAAGTGATTTTCGGTGTGCAGAAGAAGATCTTAATGACTTTATAAGAAATGACGCTAAATCTTACCAAGATCAGATGCTTGGAATGACTTATCTTTGTATCTACAAAGATAAGATAGTCGGTTTTATGACACTCTCAATAGATACAATAAGGGCAGAAATAATGCAAGAAGAGGATAGGATTAAGAATATAAAAATAAAATCTTATCCGGCTCTCAAAATTGCAAGGTTGGCCACAAATATGAATTATGAAAGAAAAGGAATTGGTAAATTTCTTGTTTTATTAGCGATTGGCAAAGCGCTTGAATTATCAAGGACTGTTGGATGCAGACTTGTAATAGTTGATTCAAAACCAGATGCAATTTCGTTTTATAAAAAATTGGAATTTAAGCTTATGAAAGCACATCAAGAAAGAATTTATCCGATAATGTATTTTGATTTATATCCTTCTTTTAAATAGACGCTAAATATACTGTTGCTGTGCAATGTCAATTTACTCGATTTCGATTAGGTTTTTATAGCCCTCTAGAAACTGGATTGAATAAGATTAATTATAAATCCAAAAGAGTTCTTGAAGGCAATGATTGACTTTCATATCCATTCTTATTTCTCGGATGGTGATCAAACGCCTCAGGAGATTCTAACGGTTGCCGAACGGCGCAACCTTTCCGCCATTGCGATAACCGACCATTGCGATATTTCCGGACGGTTTTTATATTTACGAGATGTCTCCCAACCCCGTCCCCTACGCGAATACGTAGATGAAATACGAAATCTCTCCCCTCCTGAATCCTTACGGGTCTTTATTGGACTTGAACTCTGTAAATTTTCCCCAAAAACGCCGCCGCCCCCCGAATTCGCCGAACTGGACTTTCTTTTGATTGAAACCTTTCCAGTCCAAACTCCCACCCAAAAATCCTTTGATCCCATCGCGGAAGCCCTCAACTTAAAAAATCACTATTCCTTTCCTATCGGTTTAGCCCACCCGACACTGTCCGATATTGAACAAAATATCAATCAAGTCGATAAATACGGGCTCTTCCTCGAATTAAATTTTGACAAACTGATTGATCGCCCTTCTGAACGGACTCATGTTTTTCAACGCACTGCCGAACTCTTAGATTCCACCTCAAAAATTCGCCTCTCCATCGGGAGCGACGCCCACATCATCTCCGTCATCGGGGCCGTCAAATCTATCTGGGATTTTGTCGTTCAACATGATTTTCTTAAGAGGTTAATTCTAATGACAGATTGAAATACTAAAGCAATTGAAAAGGAAAGATCCTTTGACTATTTATACTTTCAAAGAAGAGGTAATAAAAAATCTATAAAGCGATTAATCTTGTGCGGACTCCTTTATGAGCCGATAGGTTAGATGAGAAATCCACAACACACCTACTACGAAGATCGAGCCCGTGAAATAAACAAATGATACTATTATATCACTAAGAACATGAATATCATAGATTAAGGCAAAGATGTTTACAGAATAACCTACTACAAAAAATGCAATTAAAATAGAACATATTACCCAATATTTCATGATTTTAGCTTTGGGAAAGAGGCGTTTAATCTTACCAATGATAAAAAGACCATATATTAAAAGAGAAACCCCGAGACAGGAAAAAATTAGATTAACTATACAATGCCATTCCATTTTGAATCATCTATAATAATCCTATTAGCTTTTTCAAATTTTCTTTTTTAATAGAAATTCCCAAAATTTCTTGGAGGCGTTCTGAACTTTTGCGTTTCGGCTTTATCTTGATATTAAAAACTTTTCTAACCTCTTCTTCAAAAGGATCAAAAACGCTGATTTCCGTGTCATTGCGCTCTATTTGCGGGGTATAATTTTGTAAAAATCGATCCTTTAAAAGTTTAATTCGGGCTTCTAATTGATTTGATGAGCTGGCACTGCTGACCTTTATTACGAATGATACTGGATCGCCTGAAAAGAG
>CAYGYC010000249.1:0-6852 GCA_964353755.1 uncultured archaeon
CTTCAAGTTTTGAACCATTAAGACATCTCACCAGTTTTTGTTTGTGAAATTAAAATTCTGCCCTTATAAGAGTGATTATATCACTTCTCCGCAAACGATTTTAATGATATTATTATAAAATTATGAAGAAAAAAATTAAAGTTTTATTATTGATAGTGCGTAATACGATACTTTCATAAAAATAGGGATTGGTTGAAAAAAAATCAGTAAATTTGTTTAATTTTTCTTCCTAAAACATTCTATAATGCCCTTCTCAAAAAGAAGAAAACGATAAGAAAGAAAAAAAGAGGGATTTTTTAAGTTTAAACCAAAATCTAAATAAAAGATTAAAGATATTAATTGAAATACAATTGATTAACCTTCTAAATAATAGTTTTTTTTTCTGGATAACCCAAATTTTTTCTTATATTCTTGTATTTTTTTTTAAGTATCGTATATACATTGCATGCACGCGCGGGAATCTGTGTTAATTTTATTTATTTATTTAATTCCATATCTTTCTCCGTGGGGGATTTCTGAGGCTTTCTTTTAGAGGTCCGCCGGTGAATGAAGGAGGGAAAGTGAATAAGATGATTAAGTCCTGCCGCGGACGACACATTTCTGACGGTTTTTCTGATTTCTACGAGAAATTCATGAATAAAGAAACGCGTTTTTACTTCCCCGACTTCTTGAATTTTAGCTAACCAATAGAGCGAAACACATCCAATCAGGAAAACAGTAGGAAAGAATAAATTCCAATTTTGAAAAGTTAAGAGAGGAAAAGTAAATCCACCGATTAAAGGGGCAATCCCCGCGGCGAGTGAAGTAAAGACAGTATTCGTTGCTAAATAGGGGGTAGCATCTTTTTTAGGGGCTAATTTCAAGGTAATATTCCCACTTGCCAAGGTGACTCCTGCCGTTGAAATCCCCATAAAAATATGGAGGATCACTAATAGACTTACTACGACGATAATGGATTCAAATACAGGGGCAAATACCCAAATAAAAATGCAGACTAGAAATATCGGGCTACTGAATTGCAGAATGGATTTATTGCTATATTTTGAAAGCCGCCCTAGGAGCCCCAAGAATGTAATATTCATAGTTTGGCTTAAAACCGTTAAAATAATAATCAACCCCATGTCTAAATTTAGTTGTTTTATCATGACCACAGTGAAAAAGGGAGATGCTAAATTAATAGCAAAATTCCAGACCGTCAAGAAGGTGATAACCCGTTTATAATTGGGATCTTTGAACGGCTTGGAAATTAATTGGAAAAAGTTGGGGCGTGGTTCTTCCGTTTCCATTTTCGTTTCCGGAATTCGCGAAATATAATAGACCCCCAGCTCCCCTGCAATAAAGGCGATCAAAAAGAGTATCGAATAGCCGTATAAGGGAGAGAGCGTAAAACGACTGTCCCAATAATCAATGAAAAATCCGGCAACAAGTGTGAGTAGCAATCCTAAGATGAGTGTTAATCGCAGACGTTTTGCAAAAAAGGGACCTAATTGTTCCGGGGGCACTAAATCGCGCATCCAGGAGTTCCAACTGGTGCTGGACACGACTGCCACGCACGATAAAATAAGCAACGTCACAATAAATAGGATTAACCCATTTTCAAGAGGAAATAGAAATGGAATGGCCGCCATAAATAACCACATAAATCGACTTGAGAAAGAGGAAATGACACACAAGGCTCGCCTATTCCTATATTTCTGCACAACATATGCTGCGACAAAACTGAGCATTTGGGTTAATGGGGGGATAGAGGCGATGATTCCGACTAATTGATACGAAGCGCCCAGCTCAATCGCAAACGCCACTAAAAATACACCGGTCGTCATAACGGCTAATGTCTGCGAGGTCATTCCATCTTTCAGAACATACCGGAGCCCCCGTTGCAGTTCTGCCTCGGTTAAGGAATCCTTTACTTGAAATTTCATCTGCGATCCTGCGAGCTAGAATTTTTGTGATATCTAATAAATTAGATGAGAATAAAACCTGATTAAAAGTTTCTTCCTGGGAAGAAATGAGGGAAGGTCCAATTTTATCAAATAAAATTAATAAATCTTATAGACTTTTGTTGAAACTATTAACAGAGTAGTAATGCAACACCATTATCCCGTCCGTCGGTACTGATAAAAATAATAAAAAAATGTTTTAAAAAGGATTTGGTGAATTTATTTTCGAGTCAGAGGGATTTCAAGATTTGAGGGTTTATTAAACGGCGATTTAAATATCGATTGTATATATTCCGACGAGTCTTTATGAAATCGAGCTTCTAAGATCATTTGTTCAATATTATCATATTTTCGTATGTCTTTAATAAGATTGAGGCGATGGAGGACTTCTTTCTTTACAATAAATTGCGTTTTATCAGAATCCCATGCCCCTTCAAGATAACCTAATTGAACTAAATATCTCACTGCCAGATAAATATCATTTCTATTGACTTCAATATTTCTTTCCACGGTAATAACGTTGGTTATTGCTGATTTCTTAAATTCAACCCTTACCTTATCCAAATCAAACTCAAACTTTTTAATTTCTTTATTTATTACTAATTTTAATTGTTCAACATCTATGCTTCCCGTAGCATCTTGAGGCGCTTTTACTCCAAATCTCTTGTGTAAATCTAGATTTTCTAACTGAAAGTGCATTTTCCCAAAGGAATATTCTTTGTTATTGAATGATTTCAACTGTTCAAATTCAATATTTGTACCGAGGATTGGGATAATAGATACATCATGAGATTTTGCGTTGTATAATTCATAGGCACATCCCTTTGAATTTAAAGAAGAATCTGATGCAATAAATAAGAAGATTTGACATAAAGCTACTGTTTTTTCCATCCAACTGACTATATCTCCTTTCATATCCTTTTTATAATAAAAAGCAAGTTCTACTTTTTTCGTCTTTAAAATACTGTCTGCTAATTCTTCGATTTTAAATCGGTCATAATCCTCTTCAGCATAGCTAATAAATACTTTTAGAGCATTTTTAGATAAAATATAGCCTTTCTTTTTAAAATAAAGGAGGAAGCCAGTAACAGAAAGTGTGATGGATAGGGCTACAATAAGTGCTATCAAATAAGGTGTGATTAAGGGCCCTACGTGAACCATAATTGTATCTTGCGTGATACTATACATGCCATCATTCACCACAATCGTAAAATTCCAAAACCCTTGGTCTAATCCATCAACATTAAACGATATTTTTGAGCCGGAATTCCAATTTCCAGTGGCGATCACAATTCCATTTCTAAGTATTTTGTAAGTCCCTGAATATAGTGTACGGTCATTTATCGTCCATCTAATTGAATGTCCTAAGGTGCTAAGTTCATAATTTAAATCCGCACCATCTCTTATCTCAGGGGGGGTATTATTATAGACAATTAATCTGTAAAATATGTCATCATCACCAGGCCCGGAGTTAAGAAGGTCTGTGGCATCCATATAAATTATATGAACATTTCCTAATTCATCAACACTAACGGACGATGTACTGCAATCGCGAGTACTTTCCGTGGAAATAAGTTCTATTGGAGATTGGGTCTGGGTTTTCATATCAAAACTACAGTAAGCAACATCAATATCATTGTCAGATCCATAGCCGGGAAAGTCCATTCCCTCATTCCAGACAATATGAACTCTACCCCATTTATCAGTGGTTTGCCTTGGAAAAACACTTGACATCGTAGACCCCTTTGAAATTAAGAAGGGGGGAGAAAAACTAAATGTTGTCAAATTCAAAAACACATAATAGATATCATGATCAGTACCAGAACCATAATTGGTAGTATCAGTCCAAACGAAATTTAAATTTTCATTGATATCCAATGTCATATCATTAAAGTAAGCGCTTCTATTACTATACGCGTTTACCTGATATATTGAGCTCCATGTTTTTGCAGTTTGATTAAAAAAGCGAAATAAAATATATTTAGTACGGCCATCCCAGCATACATACACATTTTTTTCACTATCCACCTGAACATGTGGAATATTATCATCTAAGTAATGATCCGTAGAAATTATTTCAGTTTGGGACCACTCTCTTGTCACGCTATTCCTAGTTCTATAAAAGATATCCGTATCATCGGTCCCATTATCATAAATATTGGAATTATCACGCCAAACAATGTATACATTACCATCTAAATCTACATCTATGTTCGGTAATCCGGATTCTCCTATATTCCCAAGGGTATTAGAAACATATTCAGTATGGGTCCATTCATCCGTATCTATACGATAAGTCCGATACCAGATATCATGGTCGGGTCCGGAATTAAATTGTCGCACATTTTCCGCCGCCCACGTAAAATGGATTGTGCGTTTATTATCGATGACAAAACCAAAAGAGGAGGCGTACCAATCGGAGGTCTCACTTGAGACGACATACGTTTTGGTGGCTCCCGTCAAGGGATTATATTGCATATAGATAATATCACAGCCTCCCCCCGAACCCGCTATATTGTCTTTTTCATTCCACACAAAATGTACTAACCCATACTCATCCGCAATGACATAAGGATCGTAAGACCGAACATTACATTCAGGACATAATAATTGGATTGGGCATTTTACTCGACTTACTTCGACATTCACGCTATCACTGACATACCCCGAGATCCCATCGAATGCCATTAGAGTATAATTTACATAAAGCTGAAATAACAGTAATTTATTACGCTTTTAAAAAAGAGATTATTGCGCTTCTGGATGATGATGCAGCGCGAATCTTTGCAAGAGGGTTGGGGATAAAGTTGAAAGGAACTCTGGGAGTTTTAATTGATGGGTTCAACAATAAATTGATTTCCCATCAAGAGACGTTATCAGGATTAAACAAACTTTCGCAAATGCTGTATTTTAGTGCCGACCTTTATCAATTAGTTTTAAAACAACTCGAAAAAAGTTCCAAACATGGCTTTTAAAAAAACTGATAAAAAATTTCTTTTCTTTTCTTTTGGTAAACTGGTATTACTTGGTAAACTTTATAAACTAGAAAAGGCTACTTATTTTTAGGAACAAATTATGAGTGAAAAAGTCATCTCTAAAAGTGAATGAGGAAAGTTCAGTCAATGCCAGAAAAAACGAAGGAAAAAGTGAAAGAAAAGTTAGAAGAAGTATTTTCTTTTAAGGTAACGACTGGAATGAAGGAAAAGATGAAAGGTTTCGATAATTTTAACTGGTCAGGTTGGTTAAGATCGTTGATTCAGCGAAAAGTTGAGGAATTAGAGAAAATTGAAGAGGAATCTTCAATAAACTTCTGCGGACAATGTGGAAAAAGATTATTAACAGCTAACGATAAGTTCTGCCGCAATTGTGGAATGACAATATAAATTTTGTGGAGGTCTAGTCCCCTCATAATTTGTGAAATGAGAAAAAATGGATGGAGAAAAAAAATGGCGTATGAAAGTTTGTTAATGTGTAAAAAGTGCCACGGAAACCTCTTGGTTCCGAAACGGATTGTGGTCAGGAAATTAACCGTCTTTGTATGGGCGCAATGTGTGCATTGTGGGAAGGCCGTCCAATTCACTTTACCCTTACCCCAGATTCAGGATTGGGTGGATCCGATAGCAGAGAATTTCTTTAAATGTCCGAGAGATGGGGTGACTGGAGTGGTGACTAGAACGATAATGGACGGAGATTTTACGAAAATACGATTGCATTGCAGCTCTTGCCAAAAAGCTTTTGTGAAAGTTGCTTATACCGCGATTTTTAATTATTTAATGGCCAGCCACTATAATCAGATGAGGCGCAAAGCAGAAACGCCCGTCTATTATGTGCCCATGACACAAATGCCTCAGATGCCGCCCACTCCCATGCAGGTGCCTCAAATGCCTCCAATTTCTGGACAGATAGCTCCTGCAGGATCTGGAGCGCGAACAACAGCCCCGCCTATGCCTACAACACCTCCTGCACCGCCACAAACACTTCTAAAAAAATGTACTAATTGTAGTGCGCCTCTCCCGCCTGATGCATCATTTTGTCGCAAATGCGGTGTTCCGATAGAAGCTGGAGTCGATAAAGCCCCACGTTGTCCTTTTTGCGGTGCAACGCTCTCTGCTGCTGCAAAGGTATGCCCGAAATGTTCTTCTGAAGTTCGTTGCCCCAAGTGCGATGCATTATTATCTCCCAACGCGCGGTTTTGTGTAAAATGCGGTGATCCGATCAAAGGAAAAGTGAAAGAAGTGGAAAAACCCCTTCTAACATGTCACTTTTGCGGAGCTTCCTTGGAATTGGAACAGAAGGTCTGTCCGGAATGTGGCAAACCGACCGTTTGTGGGCAATGCGGGAACCATTTGAAGAGTGGAGTGCGCTTTTGTAATAAATGTGGGGCCGATGTCTCGGAAATTACCTTAACGCCGAAGACGGCGGATGAAGAACCGGAACTGGATGAAGATGAAATACCTAAAGAGGAAGCAAAAACAGTCAAATGTCCGAGTTGCGGGGCCGACATGAGCGAAATTTATACGTTCTGCACAATTTGTGGGAATAAATTAGAAAAATAATCTTCTCTTTTTTCTTTTTAAAAGAGTTAAAGAAAGGGTTGAGTTATGCGGAGAAGTGAAAGGTTCCGTCTCAATCTAATTTTAAACCCCAACCCCCCTCCTCCCTATATTTCCTTTTAATTGGGACAGAACCCACTAAATCTCACTTTATAATTAAAAAGAAAATATAATCATTATTTTCTCGAACCAGTAATTTCTTATTTTTATAAAATCGAAAAATTATATTTCACCTAAAAAACTATCTATAGATATACATACATTTCGTTTAGAATACATACATTTCGTTTAGAATACATACGTTCTGTTTAAATATAGCCTTCGGATCAAAATTAATCAACGTGAACTTGGAAGAGTGA
>CAYGYC010000250.1:0-6839 GCA_964353755.1 uncultured archaeon
TTTTTTCCTTTTTTTGACTAACCTTGCAAAAAAATCCTTCGGCGTGGCGAGTTGAATCTGCGTGTTCGGATTTTTTTGGTTCCAGTACTCCATCACTTCAATGATCCAGTCGAACGGTGGTGAGAAGTCAGATCCATAAAGAATCAAGGCATTATCGGTTGTTGCGCGATGAAGGAGCGTAGAAATCTGGCTCTTCAAAAGATAAAAAGGAAGTCCTAAAACTGAAAATTTTAGTTCACGAACCACGAGCCGTTTAAGGAGATATTTAAGGGGAAACAACAAATTAATTATTTTCTGGTTCCCATAATACCGAGGCGCATCTAACATGTAATTCAACTCATAAAATGGAAGCAAAAAGTAAGTATAACTACAACTTAACCAGTGAGTTAGAATTCTTGTTCCATCCACTCCCTCCCACAAAAATTCAGAGGGAAGTTCGCGGTTTATTCCGCGCCAGAAAATATAATACTCATACCCACATTTTTTTAGAATTTGCGGCACTTGCCCTGATTGTCCAAATTCATCAATTAAATACCCGATTTTGGGCTCAATGCCAAATTCTTGCTGAAAGTATTTTTTTCCAATCAGCGCTTGCCGAATCAGACTTTCGCCATTCGGAAGATGGAGATCTGGTGCAATATACATGCCACCAACGATTTCAATTCGCCCCTCCTTCACCCGTTGTTTCAATTCATCCCACAAATCGGGATACGCCTTGTGAAACGCTTCGCATAACATCACTGAATCCAAGACAAAGGTATAACGTGGATATTTACGCATTAATTCAAGCACTTTTTCGATGTTATCCGCTACAATCCGTGCATACCGGTTTGTTGGTTTTACCCAGCAAAAGTCAGTATGAAAATGCGGAACTAAGAAAACTCTCTTTAAATTCATTTTCATTTCCTCTTTTGTGCTTTTAGACCAATTATGAAAGAAACGGCATAAGAAAAATGACAAGAATGCTTAAAATTAACATCATTATTCCAACAATCAGAAAAGTAATTCCACTCTTTTCTCCCATAAAAGAAATTTTACTGTAATCTTGAGAGATAATAAACACACCATACCCGATCCACCATCCAGAGAAATCTAAGAGTAGAATTATAAAACCAATTGCTTGAAATAGTCCAGAAAAAATGGATGACACTATAATAATTATTCCAATAATTAGGGAAAGAATACCAAACGATCTATCCTTCTCCTTGGAGAAAAGAGATTTCTTTAAATAAACAAATCCAATGAGTATAAGAAAAATTCCAGCAGCGATAATTATTACTAAGTGAATTATTGAATCTATCATGAATTTACCACATAAGTAAAGAATTTTATTCGAAAACAATAGCGACTTTTATTTTATCCTTGCTGTTTTGCACCACATCTAAGGCTTCTTGATACTGCTCCAGCGGAAATTTATGGGTAACTAACCCCTTTACCCGTACTTGACCATGTTCCAGCATTTTGAGGGCGGCTTCGAACTTATGGGTTTGGGCAAAAGATCCGATGTATTTGAGTTCTTTCCGAAAGATTTCATAGGGGTTCACGCGAATCATGGCTTCCTCAGGGTAAACGCCATAGGCAACGATTTTTGCCTCATTTTTGGCGTATAAATGGCACTCTTCCAACATTTCGGGAATGCCAGTTGCCTCTACAACGATATCGAAGCCCCGTGGATATTTAGTTTGAAGTGTCTTTTTGTGGCTTTCATAATTTTTCCGATCTATCACGATCTTATCATCTGCAACATCCTTCAACTTTTCTAACTTGAATTCATTTGGGTCACAGATCACCAAACTCCCAGCGCCTCCATGCTTTAGTAGTTGAGCTAGGATAATACCGGTTGGACCCGCACCAAACTGGAGCACATCATCCCCCGGCCGTACATTGATTATTTCCATTCCATGGATCGCACAGGCAGTCGGTTCCACAAGGACGGCTTCGATATCTAATTTAGTTTTAAACACTTTTTCTGCTTTAACTTTCACATACTCAGCATAGCCGCCTGGTCCAGTGACCCCTAGCGAATAAAAATTTTCACAGAATAAGGGTTTATCCTTTCGGCAATAGTAACAATGTCCACACAAGATGGTATTGTCAGCCACCACTCGGTCTCCTACTTTTAATCCCGACTTTTGGTTCTCGACTTTTGGACCTATCTCATCTATAGTCCCTACAAATTCGTGACCTGGAATGAGCGGGAACTGTGAAATGAATCGCCCATGGTGAATATGGAGATCTGTTTTACAAAAGCCGCAGGCTTTCACCTTTATAATCACACCATCGGGATCGGGCTTCGGTTTCGGTATTTCCTGTAAGGAAAAATGTCCAGGAGCATCATATACGATCGCTTTCATTAGTATTACCTCACTTTCATTAATCAAAATTAATGATGACTTTAATTATTGGTTCAGTACTCGTTCTTATGAGTTCGAAGGCTTCTTTAATTTTATTGAAGGGAAAGCGGTGGGTAATTAATTTCTTAAGATCAATTTGATTTTTTGCTAGTAAGGAAATGGCTATCGGATAGGTATTCGCATAACGAAAAGAGCCCAGGATATCGATCTGGTTATCAACAATTTTGGCTAGAGGTAGGGGGATAAGTTGCTCGTGAGGAACTCCAATTTGAAGAACTTTTCCTCCACGTTTAACAACTTCTAAGGTTTGCTGGATTGCCTTCGTGGCTCCGGAAGCCTCGAAGACCACATCCACCCCCTCGTGTGAGGTTTGCTCCAAGATTGTCGAAACGGGATCTTCCTTCTGGGAATTAATCTTAATGATTTTATCATCAATGGGGTCCAACCGGCCTTGAGAAACATCAGTCACAAAAATATCCGTAATTCCAGAGGCTAAGATGACGGCAAGTGTGACACGTCCAATTGGTCCTTGCCCGAAAATTGCGATTTTATCACCATGGTGCAAATTAGCCCGGGATACTGCATGAATTCCGACAGAAAGCGGTTCAATCATCGCGCCTTCTTCGTAACTTACCGTGGGTGGAAGGAGAAAAGCTAAATGACTGGGTACGGCAAGGTATTCGCTAAAAGCGCCATCAACAGGACTTGCTGCTAAAAAGATTACATTAGGACAAAGATTATAGCGCCCTGTTTTACAATAGATACAATTGCCACAAGTACGCCCAGGCTCAATTGCAATTCTATCTCCAACTTTCAATCCCTTGACATTTATGCCTACCTTTACAATCTCTCCTGCCGCCTCATGTCCCAGAATGAACGGTTTTGTAAAAGCATACGTGCCACATACACCCGTTTTGTAATACTGGAAATCAGAGCCGCAAATACCTACCGCTTTGATCTTGATTAACACATCTTGAGGCCCTGGGGCGGGTTTTTTGTGTTCTTCTATTCGAAGATCTTGGATTTTATGTAAAACTGCTACTTTCATTGCTGACAATTTTCTTCACGCCTTCTAATCTTAGATAAAAATAATAGCTTCAATTTACTTTACTATTTTTCGACTATTAAAGTGGCAGCTACCTCTAATTGAAATTGATAAATGTGTTTATCAGCTAAGGTTCTGCCTGTGATTTTTTCATCAGCGTGGTTAGGACGCAATAGCAACGCAGCATTCGGCATATCTTTGTTGTTAACCAGAAATTTAACCTGCTTTTCACGAAATAAATCCTGTTTTTTATCATAATCCAAATTTAGGAAATAGAAAAATTCATGAGTTTCATTTTCAGCCGTAGATAATACAACTTTTTTCCAGTTATTAGTATAAAATTTACCAAATAAACCTTTATTCTTTAACTTTTTAATAACATCAACAGGTTTATCGCTTCTTAAGGCGGTAGTTTTATTTCCCAGTTCATCAAATTTACCTGTTTTACCTAAAAGAACTGCGTTATTTTCGGACTGCAATTCAATTAGTCGTTCTCGCTGAAAATTCGTGAGATATTCACACCCAGGAGCGATGACTAAATCATAAAGATTTGGATCCTCGGAGAATTCTGGAAAATATTTTGAATCCCCTAGGATTACAACTTTATAGGGGATTTTAGCAAGTGCTAAAGAATTTGCTATCAGTTCATAGTGTTTGAAATGCTTACTCGGCATTGAAAGGAAATCAAAGGTCCATTGATGGGTGGGGTAACTGAAGAGTAGCACAACGCGCGCTACGGGGGTATTATAAAAGGCCCATTCGTGTTCTAGTAAATAATTATGAGCAATTTCGAATGGTTCTAACGGGGGATAATACGGCTTACTGATCGCAGTATAGCAGCTGTAAGGAACCATGAAATTTGCATTGCACATTACTGCTTCCCAAATATAATAATGCAGCACATTAATTTTTTTCCGGATATGAAAAAATAGGGTAGATGCGACCGCAGATACGGCGGTTACAGGTTTTGAACCTGCAAAAGCAGTACTAAGCCGATATAATGCATGATTTGTTTTGGGAGGGAACCCAAAAAAATGCTCTAGCGTAATAAAATCTACATACTTGATTAGCGGGAGATAAAAGGGGAGCAAATCATTAAAATTGCCAGTAATTTCAATGTTTTTATTGGATTTCATTCCATAATCTTTAGCATGTTGGGCAAGTTCTCCAAAAGTATCTGCCGCCGATTGAATCATAGCTAAGCGAAATTCTTTCCATAACGGAAAATGTTTAATGAGTACATGGGCGGTTAAAAAGCTCTTAAAATGACGAATTAACAACCTTCTCAATTCAAAATTATTTGATTTTACATATTTTTGATAAAGATCGGGGCGCTCTTTTTTCAAATATCTAATAACGACATCATTGCAGTGTTTGCAATAGCCCGCGCCACACCAGATAAAATCCCAGGGAATTGCGGATTCGTCGAATTGTACGCCCTCCGCTCCCGCATCAATTTGCAATTCGATGGCTTTCTTCAGATAAGTCCTCCAGAGAGGCGAATTTCGACACTGGCCATAAACTGAATATGGACCATTAAGATGCGGCATAATCCAAAGGAGCCATGGTTTCATGTTATACAAATTTCTGCAGGCGGTTTCAGTGATAAAATTCTCTGGAGGGGAACTGTTAAAATAATCTTCCCATTTCCCTAATTCGGGCACAGTTCCTTCAGAAAATTCATTTAAGCCATAATAGGTCTTAATTCCTTTCGTTTTTTTCGGGGTTTTGTGTCCCATCCACGTGATAATTTTACCTGATTCACTCACCACGATTGGGATATGACCATACCCATGGGCTTCCCAAAGCACTGCAAAGACCTTAATCCCTTCTTTCTTGCAACGCTGAATGAACTCTGTATCCCCCATTCCTTTATGGCGTGACCAGGGTTGTTTCCCCTCTGCTTCCAGTTGTATCAATGGAAGTCCCGCCATTCCCGACCCTAAAGCCGACCATAATAACGTATCCGCCTTGGTCGTTTTCATATCAGTAATGGTCTGCTCCGTTTTTCGATCCAATAATGCGCAAACCGATCTGGCATCGCGTTGATACGTAGAACACATGGCAAAAATTCTAAATTTCTTCTCTTTGTCCAACTAATCACCCGTTTAGGATTTCTTTTCAAAGATTGAATGAAATGATTTAGGTAGATCCTTATAAGTTATAGTTGGGGACTTTAGATGAGATATCTCTTGCGAATTGTAAGTATTCCAAAAGAGAATCGTTTTATCGGCTATTCTTTTTTGCTTGACGAAGTCGAGGAGTCCGGCAAAGCATTTCGCGGTATAGGTGGTATCTAAGGTAATATTTTCATATTTTTTCATCAAATTCAAGGCTTCCATCCCTTCAGGAGTAACTTTCCCGTACTTTCCACCATAAAATTCATCAAGGATTATAGACTTTGGGAGTTGGACACGAGGAATGGATTCATCATGCTTTCGCATGAATTTGAGCGTTTTTTGGGCGAGCTTTAGGGCTGCATTAGCAAAGGAGAACGTCCGATTATAGAGGGCAAAAATCTTGGGGACCACTCGTACTCCTATAATCGTGGTTTCTAGTCTTGCTAGCTTGGATCCAAGTATTAAACCAGCTGTTGTCCCCAAACTTCCGCTGGTAACAAATACGTAATCAGGTTTGTCTATCTCGCCCGCCTCTACTTGGGACTTCAATTCAAAAGCGGCATTTACAAATCCAATAACGCCGAGGGGGGACGATCCGCCCCCCGGGATAAAATAGGTATTTTTTCGGCGTGAGAACATATAATGCCCCAGTGCCCAGATTTCCCCATAAGGACCGTGTAATTCAGCCCCGAGTGATTGGAATATAAGCAACTTTTCCTGTACATCTGCTGTGACTGGCTGATTAAATAAAAGTAAAACGGGGTGGAGATTTAATTGCTTTGCAAAAATAGCAGTGGCAAGGCAGTGGTTTGAACCTGTACCTCCTATCGTGAGGACTTCGGACTTTTGCTTTTTAAGGGCATCTGCTAATAGGAATTCTAGTTTTCTCGGTTTATTACCTCCATATGTCGCCGAGGTTTGGTCATCCCGTTTAATATAGAGCTGCGCGAGATTCAATTCCGCACCGAGCGATTTTAAATGTTGTACATTGGTTTTTTGGACTAATGCAATATGTGGTAAATTCGGTTTTAACCTCGGGTATTCCTCGAAGAGCGGAAATATTTTTTCAGTCATTTTCCTTACACCTGAAAATTCTTTCTGTAATGGCATTTGGATTACGTATTAATAAATTTCCTTCAAAATAAAACTACAAAACACTAAAAAACAGGGGATAGCACTATTTGGTGGCTGATGGTGAGTTACCGTGTATGAAGCATCCGAGATAAAACCTGAAAAATTATCAAATTTAGACAAGAAAGAGAAAACAAAGTTAGAAAAAGCTGCAGAACGGATGGAGAAAGAACTTCGAGAAAAGTCATA
>CAYGYC010000251.1:0-6759 GCA_964353755.1 uncultured archaeon
AAGTGATAATAAAAGTGAATTTATGTGGGGGATTTCCTAAGATTGTTGCATCCCAAACTCCTTTAAAAGGCGTTGAGTCATTAGTTGATAAATTATTGGATATGGTAGATAATACAAAAATCTTTCTTGCGGAAGCTAATAATTGGGGGCATGTTGTTGATGATCGGCTCTTGAAAAAGAGAGGATATTTCCAGCTTTGCCAATCAAAGGGAATTAAATTTTTAAAGCTATCCTATCGACCTGTTATTAAATTCTATTTCCGGGGGTTTGAGACCCCTATCCTTCTCTCGAGAGAACTGCTCCTTAATAGATACAAGAAAACAATGATAAATTTTGCACCGATCAAACATCATTGGGAATGTGGGGTAACTCTCGCAGCAAAGAATTTGTATGGAGCCATTTCTGATGAATCCAAGACTAAATTCCATGACTATATTAGCCCAGAAGCTTTAGATATGGTTATTGCTGCGTGTGCTAGAATTCATAATCCTGATTTAAATATTTTGGGAGGAAAATGTGTTTGCGCTGGGCAAGGACCCCATTTTTGCCGACCTAGAAAATTCGGATATTTTATTATCTCCAACGATTTTCTTGCTGCAGACAAAATAGGTGCTGATGTGTTGGGGTTTCCATATAAATTAATAGTTCATGCGCAAATAAATGAAAAATTGGGAATTTGGAATTCAGATGCCCCATTACTTCCAAATTCCGCTACAATTTCGGAATCAATAAAAAATAACATACAGAAGCACGTTATCCCTCCAGAAACCATAGAAAAAAATAGGGTTGGGCTGAAGTTCATTTATAAAACTAATCCAAAGCTTCTGAGGGCTTTGAGATATTTCGAATTTGTAATTCCGCCTTTCAATTGGATTTTTTTCGGTAGAAGAGGCGATTGTGATACTCCATTTAAGAAGGAATAAATTTAGAATTAGGTGATTTAAATGAAATTAACAGGAATTATCCCGGCGATGGTCACCTTATTCAAAGATGACCAAGAACTGGATGAGACTGCAATGCGAGAGCATATTGATTTTTTAATTAATGCAGGCGTTCATGGAATATTTGTGCTTGGTTCAACAGGAGAATTTGCTTATTTATCAGAGACCGAAAAAAAACGCGTCATCGAAATAGCCGCAGACCAAATTAATGGGAAACTCCCCTTGGTGGTCGGTGTTTCTTCACCAAGCACTAAACTTTCTATCGAACTCGCAAAACATGCGGAAAAGCTCGGCGCTGCTGTGGTAATGGCTGTAATTCCCACCTATTTTCCTCTGGAGAAAGCCAATATCGAGATGCACTATGCAGCGATTGCCTCGGCTATTGAAATACCTTTATATGCCTATAATTTCCCTTTAACAACTAAATTCGACTTGTCTCCCCAGTTCGTCGCTAATTTAGCGGAGAAAAAGATTTTGGCAGGAATTAAAGAGACCGTGACCGATATACATCACATCGAAGAAATGATTGAATTGACTCCCGATGATTTTTGCGTATTATGTGGCACTGAACTACTTCTCCATAAAGCTCTTGATACAGGCGTGGATGGCGCTATTCTAGGACTGGGAAACTGTTTCCCCGAACTCTTGGTACAAATTTGGAATGCCTTTATCGGCATGCAAACTGCTACTTTTCAAAATTTATGGACAGAAATCTCAAAAGTGTTTCCTTTCTTAAGTCAACCCCTCGATTATCTCCCCTCCCTAACCAAGGAAATATTAGTGTTACGGGGGCGACCGATTAATCCGCAAGTCCGAAGTCCGTTGCGGGTTATAAAAGATAGAGTGAAAAAAAACCTCCAGAATCTCAGCCTTGTAAAGACCAAATAACAAATATTCGACCCATAAAACTTATTTTCTCATTTTGAAACCGTTAATGAAAAATGAATTGGCAATTTTTACTCACAATTATTGCTCACAACTTTTTATGTGTGGTTCTATTTTTCTCCTTGAATAAAAAATTTGATTGAATTGGTCCAATGGGACAGGATTATACTCAATTCAGCTTTTTTATTTAAGGATGAAAAAAAGTTGTGGCTAATTACGGAACGCAGAGAATGGAAAGAAGAAGTGTAGAATGATATTATTTGAATTTATTACTCTCTTAAGGGCCAATTCATGTTTTGGAGATGTAATTTAAGTGATTCCTCAAGTAGATTCTAAAAAGTCTAGAAAAATATCCAAATTGGAATGTGTCGAATGCAACCCTGAAGATAAATCCATCTGCTTGGAATGTAAACCCGTGCAGAATATCGTCTGTGCCGAGTGTGGGAGTAATAACCTCGTCCAGGATAATACCCGGGGTGAATTAGTTTGTGGTGACTGTGGTCTCGTTCTTGAAGAACATATTATAGATCAAGGACCCGAATGGCGGGCATATGAGGGGAAAGAGATGGATAAGAAAGCAAGGACCGGCAGTCCGGCACATCTCATGATTCACGATAAAGGCCTTTCAACCATGATTGACTGGCATGATGAAGATATCTTCGGCAAAAAGATTGCGCCGAAAAAGAGAGCTCAAATATACCGATTACGACGCTGGCAGATTCGCTCGCGGGTTCATTCCAGTTTAGCCCGAAATTTATCGAAGGCTATGGGGGAATTAGACCGGCTGGCTTCCCAATTAGAATTACCCAAGGATATCAAGGAGCAGGCAGCTCTCATTTACCGAAAAGCGATTAAGGGCTCTTTTATTAAGGGGAAGAAAATAGGAGCAACTGTCGCGGCTTCACTATATGCCGCCTGCCGACTCCGCAAGGCTCCGCGAACAATAGAAGAAATAACAAAGTATGCCAAGGTGAGCAAGAAAGAACTTGGGCGCAACTATCGTTATATTGTCGAATGCTTAACTTTACGCATTCCTCTAATGAATGCCGTCGATTATGTAACACGATTTAGTGAAGAACTCCACCTCTCCCCGCATGTTCAACAAGAGGCTCGCCGCATTATTGAACTGGCAGAAAAGAAAGATTTAACGATTGGTAAAGATCCGAAAGGTTTAGCTGCCGCATCAATATATATCACTGGCGTTCTAGAAGGGGAACGTCGAACCCAACGGGATATTTCAGAGATTTCGCACATCACTGAAGTTACTATTCGTAATCGCTATAAAGATATAATTAAAGCTTTAAATTTAAAATTAGAAATCTAATATCTGAAAGATACTATTAGGGAAACTCAGTTTTTTTAGAATTAATGTAAAAGATAGCTGAAATCTAAATTAAAAAAGTTCCTTTTTGAGACCTATTTTTCTATCCACTGACATACCTAATAAAAAATAAAAAAATTAAGAGGATAGTAACTCGCTCAGTGCATCGGTAAGAAATTCAGCAACTTGTCCCATTTTCATTCCGGCTTGCATATCGCCGACCATTTTTAAATCGCCGGACATGTACGCAGATGTTCCGTCGGTGGCCCCAGTTAGGATTTCTTTCGCCTTACTATAATCCTCTACGGTGAAGGTTACCGTGGGTTCATTATGCACCTCATCCAGGTGGGCGGTAACTTGCCCTGCCTCAATTACGAGGCACATGTGAATGTTTTCCCCGATATTCCACTGAATTACGGCATCATAGTCTTCGAAATCTTCCTTATATTCGTCATTGGTTCGAGAAATCTCTTCTAATCCCTTACCCATAAAATAAAGTAACACTTTTGTTTGTAAAATCTCCTTTACATTCGTACTCATTAACTCACCCTTTCAAATCAGTTAGATATTTAGCAAGATCCTCCAGAATAAACATCTGTTTCATTGCCGTCTTTGTATCCCCCTGGATAGTAACTTTCCCCTGTTGCATGGCAGTTGGCGCATCAATCTTCCCTTGAAATAAATCGAATGCCACATCCAAATTTTTTAAAACAATGGTATACGTGGGCTTGTCATACACTCCTTCTTTGCCTTCAATTTTTGAATTTTTAACAATAGTATAACTATTGGGACCTTTCGGATCGACTTTCCACTGGATAATTGAATTTAAACCTGTCAACTTCTTTTTAAATCCCGCATCCAATTCTACCAACTGGCTAGCCGCGTATTGGATTGCACCCATGAGCATTTTTACCGCAAAATATTTCTTATCCATTTTCATGACCTCTTAAATTATCAAATTTTATAGTGTTAGTTTACCATTTTTAAAATTATTTATTTTTTATCTAACATTAATCTTATAAGGGAATAGAAAGAATTTTTATGAGATTATATTCATTATGGCAAGGACCTGATAATACCACTGCCATAATTCAATCCTACATTCAGGAGGAAATTCGTTCTATGGAAAGGAATGCCCATGAATTTAATAATAGCTTATTTAATGAATCTTTTTTAATAAATCTCGAGCGTACTCTTATAGGACATACTAGTCACGTGCGTTGTGTGACTATAACACCAGATAGTGTCCTTGCGCTCTCTAGCTCGGACGATAACACCGTGAAAATTTGGGATCTTAAGACAGGGGAGTGCCTCCGTACATTAACAGGTCATACGGGTGTAGTTTGGGCAGTTGCGGTAACACCAGATGGGACACGTGCAATCTCCACCTCTGATGATTCCACGGTGCGAGTCTGGGATCTCCAAACTGGAAATTGCCTGCATACATTCACTGATCATACTGATAGTGTGAACGCAGTGGGGGTAACAAAAGATGGAACACGCGCAATTACCGCCTCTGATGATAGGACAATACGAATTTGGGATCTTCAAACTGGAAAGTGCTCTCGCACATTGACAGGTCATACTGGTGTCATATGGGCAGTAGCAGTATCACCAGATGGGAAATATGCAGTTTCTGGCTCTGATGACAAGACACTGCGAATCTGGGACCTCCAGACAGGGATTTGCCTCCGTAACCTTGTAGGTCATTTAGATAATGTGAATGGTGTAGCAATAACACCTGATGGAACGCGTGTAATTTCTGGTTCTGAGGATAAAACAGTGCGAGTCTGGGACCTTCAAACAGGGGAATGTCTTCTTACGATGATTGGGCATACAAGTCCTTTGTGGACAGTGGCGGTAATGCCTGATGGCATGCACATATTTTCTGGCTCAGATGATATGACAACACGAATCTGGGACCTTCGGACTGGGGAATGCATTCGTATTCTCGCGGGCCACACTGATCCTGTTTTATCTGTGACAATAGCGCCCGATGGGAAACGAGCTTTTACTGGTTCTGATGATAATACAATACAAGTTTGGAATATCAGACCGGGAGCGCGCCTATTTACTTATGAGGGGCATGAAGGTACAGTCTATTCCGTAGCAGTAACATCAGATGGAAAACGAGCACTCACCGCTTCAGGAGATGAAACGGTAAAAGTCTGGGATCTTCAAACGGGGGCGTGTCTCCAGACCCTTGAGGCGCACGAAGGTCCTGTTTACTCGATTGCAGTGACTTCGGATGGAACACGAGCACTATCTGCCTCCGAGGATAAAACGGTTCGGGTTTGGGACCTCCAAACCGGTGAATGTCTTCGTACTCTAACACATTTAAATGATCCAGTATGGGCAGTGGCAGTGACTACTGATGGAAAGTATGCAATCTCTGGCTCTTCCCAAAATATAGTAAGGGTTTGGGACCTGCAGACCGGAGAATGCATTCGTATTCATAAGGACCACACCCGAGGTGTGCATTCAGTGGCAGTAACACCAGATGGGACGCGTGTAATTTCAGCCTCCCGAGATAAGACGCTTCGGGTCTGGGATCTTCAGACCGGAGCATGCATCCATATTCTTACAGGTCACACTGATTCCGTCTACGCGGTCACTATAACACCAGATGGAACACGTGCCGTATCCGCCTCTAGAGATACCACAGCTCGGATTTGGAATCTGCAAACAGGGACGTGTATAGGCATCCTTAAGGGGCATTCTAGCGATGTATTATCAGTGATTGTGACCCCCGATGGGAAATGGGTCCTTTCTGGCTCCGATGATAAGGCAATACGGATTTGGGATATCGATACAGGGGACTGCCTCAGGATTCTTACAGGGCATAAAGATGCTGTTCGATCAGTGGCAATAATACCCAATGGAATACGTGCACTTTCCGCTTCTAGAGATCAAACAATGATCCTCTGGGATCTCAAGGCGGAACATTTCAATTTAGCATGGCAATTACAATGGTTAAGTAGTTTAAATTTCCCATTTTTCAAGAAGGTAGATGGAGAAAACCTAATAAAAGAAATCATAATAGAAAAGCAAAAAAATATGAGTCATTATTTACAGCATCTTCACGACCAAGCTGGGGGTTGGAAAGAGGCCGGAGAATGTGGATTTGCCCCGGGCTTCGAATTCATCCCAACGGCAGATGAACAACAAGACAAAAATAATCAAACTGATTATCGAGCAGGTATCATTTCAGTCCCAAGACTGTATTGGCTTGGTGCACTTAACTATTGCCGCGATTATGGCTTGCCTAAAAAGTGGAATTTTACTCTATGGTTTGTTGGTAAAGATTACAATAAATCCTCAGAATTTAAAACCCAAATATTTCCAAAAAGCAATCTGCGTGACGATTTAATCCAAGAAGATCGCACCGATACTGCAATCAGATTGCTGATCAGGATTGAAAAGGTTCCACTATGGTTATTTCCTCTGATAAAAGCAATTATTCTGACTATAGAAAGCGATCGAGGGGATATACAAGATGTTAGGTTCACTGATTTCACCTATCAGGATGGTTATTTCTGGGAGACTGCAGTATTTAAGTGGGATGCACAGTACCGTCTTGAACCTGTTGCTAGGCTCAATATTGCCAAAATA
>CAYGYC010000252.1:0-6685 GCA_964353755.1 uncultured archaeon
GAAGCCTTTTCTACAGGAAAACGGAAAATAAAAGACAATGTCGAAGAATATACCTTGAAAAATGGTCGGAAAATCTATCTCTTGGCAGAAGGGCGGCTCGTGAATTTAGCGGCAGCGGAGGGACATCCGAGCGAAGTCATGGACATGAGTTTTGCGAACCAATCCCTTTGCGCAGAATATCTGGTCAAAAAAGGCAAGGGTTTAAAACCGGATGTATATAAAGTTCCTCTCGAAATAGATAACCAAGTCGCGGCATTGAAATTGGAATCCATGGGTATCCATATAGATAAACTCACTGCGGACCAGGAAAAATACCTCTCGAGCTATGATGAAGGCACTTAATTTTCCCTTTTTTAGAATAAACCTTCTTTTTTAAAGAAATCTTTTGAGTATTGCATTAAAAGAATTGAAAGAATTATCAAAATAATACAATAAGTATTATTTTTTCAACCACGCCCTTAAACCGATAGATCACAATTTTTCCATAGCATCCATAAGTTTGTTATAGATTTCTATGCTACATCGCCAACCAGCATTAATCATTTCTAGAATCGCCTGCTTAGCCCTCTCTTTAGTAATTATTTTTTCTAGTACAGCTTGCATTATAATATAGGGTGTTCCTGAGTAAGAAACTCCATATATTTTGGCGACTTTTCTTGCAACTTCATCATCAATAATCGCTAATCCATCCGATTCTTTAGCAATTGCTAAAACTTCTGCATCAGTAAGATGAAGTCCTTTCGTTTCTAGTAGCGTTGATAAAAATTTTTGGTTTTTAGGTGCTACTACCTTAAATACGTCATTTTGGAATAACTTTTCCAAAATGATTGCATCTGGAATACCTTTGTCCTTTCCTTTATCTACAACTTCTTTTTTGACCGCGGGTGATGTAATTTTTTCCCATTTTAAGTTTTCAAAAATCCTACTTAATCCAATTTTAGTTATGTAAATCAAAGGTGTAGCATTAAAAACTACTGGCTTCATTGGAACGCCATCCTAAATATCTATATCATTTCACTTTCGATGTCTTCAGAGTTATATCTAATCCACTCGACTTTATATTGCTTCACTAAATCCGCAAATTCCCAAAGCGAAATATCAGCAATTTCAGCAGCCTTAGCAAATGTTACTTTCCCATTTCGCAATAATTCCAAAGCTGTTTTTTTCTTCCATTCCAGTAGCCCTATTTCTAGGAGAGCTCTCACCACGGTCGCTTTATCCGATTTTTCATATTCAATAACTTTCAGAATCTCCTTTTCAACTGCCTCAGGTACTCTTACAGCTAAAGGTTTAAGAGTCATCTAATCACCGTATACAAATAATATCGCTTGCATACATAAATTTATTGTCGAAACTATTGGCCAAAATTCTATAAAAAATTATAAAATGCTATTAAAATCTCTGAAGAAAAATGCGCAAATGAGGTAAATGCGCAAATATTTTCCAAAGGTTTAAATAGTAGGAACGAATAAAGGTATTTGACCCTGTCATTTCTCATGTAGTGGGTCCTAAAACGACTGGAAGCGAATTGCGATTTCCGGAAGAAATTCCCCCCTTGTCTAGTGGGTGGTCGCCCAAGTCGGGGATGTCTTCGAGCCCCGTTTGAACCCGAGCAGTCCCTCCTAGGCAGGAGTAAGAATCCATGTCCCGCTTCCAGCACCGCGGGATAACGTCCTTCCAGACTTCCGAGCGGTTGTTAGCAGCAATCGGAATGAAGAATGTGTGGAACTCGGTGACGAGCACACAGCCTGATAACCTTAGGGCTGGTCTCACTCCATGCGGGTGAGATGGAAGGTGAGTATAAATAGGTGATTTTTATAACATTTATCACCTTTTTATAACTAACAAGAAGGTTGGAATTTAACTTAGTTACTATTAATAAATTCGCGTGGAAAAAATAATTTGTGAGACTTAAAAGATAGAAAAAAATTAATATCCCTGACCTTGAAGCCTTTTCAACAAGTAAACGGAAAATAAAAGGCGATATCGAAGAATACACCTTGAAAAATGGTCGAAAAATCTATCTGTTAACAGAAGGGCGAGCTATGATGAAGGCACTTAATTCTCCCTTTTTTATAATGATTCTCGGTAAAAAATCTGTTGTAAATCTTCCTTTTTTTGTGTTGATTTATACTTATACAAGTATTTTAAAAGTCCTTGCGAATAATGTTGGATTATATAGAGGGAATAGTCTTTCTGGTCCTGTTTAACTTCTTCCGGAATGCTGTTAAAAATTTTTAGGATTTCATTATACTTCCGTTCAAAGTCCTGCTGAATTGTGTGGTAGATCTCCATCACCATCAGATGTAATTCTTCAGGTAGCGATTTTAGGAATTCCTCGAATTGATTGTTTAAGAGCATCGTGAGTACTGTTTTCGGATTCACATTCTTCATTGCTCGAAATAAATGCAAGTACTCGAGTCGCTTTAGCTTTACGAGAAATCCATCCTCGTAATCAAAGAAAACGACCCAACCTTCGCTCGTCGATCCCACGACGGTATTCTGCAAGGCTTTCAATTCTTCGATTGTATTCTGAAAGATCGTATACGGTTTTAATCCATACTGCCGCGCAAACGCAATGATTTCAGGCGGCTTGAGAAGCCGATCACTCAAGTTATCCCTCATACCAACTAGAATTAATTCTTCCATCTCATACTTTGTGATTAAAAATCCGCCTTGGGAGTACTCCGGAGAGATTAACTCGAACATAAAAGAGTAATGTTCCAGGGGAAGATCTTTGAATTTTACGAGGCGATACGCCTTATCGATGTATTCGTTCTGGAATGATCCCCGAGAACTCAAGCGCAATTGCCCCTGATAACGATACGGAATAATCAGGACCCCATCCAACTTTTCCGTGATCCAATAAGGTTTCCCGAGGGGAATATCAATTCCAAGTTTAATATATTCGAATTCGTTAAAAAATTTATCAAAGGGATGTGCAATGACCTGATTTGTTTTAATGTCGATGATAATACCCCGGCAAAGCCGCGTAAATTGATTCCAGATCCCCTTATACTGGCATTCATCCGTATAGTTTAATTTAATTAGCGGGTCTATTTTTGAAATGGCAATTAATTTTCGATTAGTCTGCGCGTACTTGATTAAATCGTTAATATTTACATCAATCATGGTGGATTCTCAGTATCGTAAATTAAAAGCAAAAAATCATGCTCCACCTAATTCCTCAAATCCCTTAATAAACTCCTTAAATGATATAATGTCCAAAAATAATTCGATGCCTGAACAAGAAAATTATAAAATACGCCCTTGATTACCACAGTATAACCTTTAATTTGATGTGATGCGATGAGCAAAGAGAAATGGGTAGTCACTTCAGCTTGGCCGTATGCGTATGGAATTCCGCATTTAGGGAATCTCATAGGGTCGGTTTTATCAGCAGATGTGTTTGCGCGGTATTTACGTTCCAAAGGGGCAGAAGTGGTCTTTGTTTCGGGGAGCGATGAGCACGGAACGCCAATTGAAGTAGCGGCTATAACGCAGAATCTAGAACCGAAGGCGCTTACGGATAAGATTCATTCAGCGATTAGTGATTTATTTCAGAAATGGGCTATATCATTTGATAATTATACGCGAACGCATAATCCGGTCCACATCGAATATGTTCAAGATTTCTATCGGAAAGTGTATCAGAATGGCTATACGTTTACGCAAGAAATTGAAATGCCCTATTGTCCGAATTGCACACGATTCCTCCCAGATCGCTTTGTAGAGGGGACCTGTCCCTACTGTGGGGCGAATGCGAGGGGAGATCAATGTGAAGTATGTGATCATCTATTGGAACCCATCGAATTGATAAAGCCACGCTGCAAAATCTGTAATACGACGCCCATTATTAAAAAGACGAAGCATTGGTATTTTGATTTCAAGCAATTCGAAGAACCGTTGAAAAAGTTTATCGAAGAGCATCCGGTTATTCCGGATAATGCGAAGAATTGGTGTCTCGGGATTATAAAAGAGGGATTGAGACCGCGTCCCATCACCCGTGATTTAAAATGGGGTATTCCCGCCCCCTTTCCCGGGGCAGAAGGAAAATCAATTTATGTCTGGTTTGAAGCGGTCTTAGGCTATGTTAGCGCCACAAAGCAGTGGGCGGAACAGCAGAAAAAACCTGAGTATTGGAAAGAGTTTTGGTTCAATAAGGATACAAAGACGGTATTTTTTATTGGGAAAGATAATATTCCATTCCATTTAATTATCTTTCCGGCTCTGCTTATGGCCACGCAATTAAATTATATTTTACCATATAATGTCTCTTCTACTGAATTTCTTCTATATAATGATCAGAAATTTAGTAAATCGCATAATATTGGGATATGGATGGATGAAGCCCTCGAGCTAGCTCCGACGGACTACTGGCGCTATAGTCTTATTGCCGCAAGACCCGAATTGAAAGATGCTAGCTTCTCTTTCAATGATTTTGAGGCGTATGTAAATTCAGATCTGAATGATGCGCTAGGAAATTTCATACATCGCACTTTAACGTTTATAACGAATAATTTTGAGGGAAAAATTCCTGAAAGGAAAGCATTGGATAAAAATGACCAGGAATTACTAAAGGCCATCACAGAAACTCCTAAAATAGTGGCGGAGTTAATTGAATCGTTTAAATTAAGAGCAGCACTGAAAGAGATCATCGGCTTAGCTCGGAAAGGAAATTATTACTTAAGCTTAAAGGAGCCTTGGCATCAAATTAAAACTGATAGAGTTGGAACAGGCACTACCTTTAATATATGTATTCAGGTAGTGCGCTCACTCGCCATTTTGCTGGTTCCATTTATTCCGAATTCCAGTCAAGATATTTGGAATTTACTCAATTTACCAGGAAATCCTGCAAAAGCTCCTTGGAATGAAGCATCTGAACTGCGCATTCCTGCAGGTCATACTATCAATGCGCCCAAAGCCCTTTTTAATAAGGTAGATGGGAAGCAATTATCAATAAAACTCGAAACCATTAGAAAAAATAAAGAAGATGTACAAACTAAAAAGGAGGTGCCAGGAGTGCAGATAACCCATGACGAATTTAAAAAAATAGACATTCGGATCGGCAAGATTCTTGAAGTTCATTCCATAAAAGGTGCAGATAAACTAATTAAATTGATAATTGATATTGGCGAACGAAGGATTCAGTGTATTGCCGGTTTAAAGCAATTTTATAACGCGGAGGAACTAATCGGAAAATCTGTTGCGGTATTAACGAATCTGCAACCCACAAAACTCAAAGGCGAACTTTCGGAAGGGATGATCTTAGCCGCGGTGAAAGAGAATTCAGTGAAAATTTTAGTCCCTGATGGAGAAATTGAGCCGGGCTCTAAAGTGTTTTAACGCTTATTACGGATATCACAAAAGATTTATTGCAGAGGAATCGCACTGAATTGAAAGCACTGATTAGAATTGGGCTATTAGTTTCTGGAGCGCCTCCTACGACCATAGGAGGAACTGAAATAGCTACCCAGAAAATTGCGCAATTACTTTCCGAACGGCATTTTGACGTGCAGGTGATTACCCGCAATGTGCAAATTACCCTAAAAGGGAAAAAGCGGTCTTTACAAAAATTCGAGCTGTATAAGGGCTATGCTATCCATCGAATTCCCTGTTCTAAAATCCCAGTGTTCCGCTTCATAACGCATGTAATTTTTGGTTGTATAAAACTGATTCAAATTAAACCGGATATCATTCACGCCCAGCAATTGACCCCCAATGGGATTATTGCGGTTATCGGGGGTGCAATCTTAAGGAAGAAAACCCTCGTTTGGGCACAAGGAAGTGAAATTTATAATTCCAGTTTGCCATATCTTAAATCGCTCGGTGGATTTGTTGTGTCCCACACCACAATTGTACTCGCCTTGTCCAACCATATGCAACAGAAGATGCAACAAATTTGGTCTAAGAAACCAATTTTCCAACTTAGCACGGGAATAGACTTGAATAAATACTTCCACGATTCGACTCCTAAAAATAAGAAGGAGATTATCTATGTAGGACGTTTGATAAAAAGTAAACGAGTAACTGATGCACTCAAAACTATTGCCAATGTTAAAGATGCCTTTCCAAAAATGGCGCTCACCATTATTGGGTCAGGTCCGGAAGAGCGAAATCTCAAGAAAGAATCCCTTTCCTTAAATATCAGAGAGATTGTCCGGTTTTTAGGACAGAAATCGCCTAATAAAATTTCTAAGTATTTGTCTAAAGCAGATCTATTTATCTTTCCTTCTTCCCGAGAAGGGTTCCCAAATGCCGTATTAGAAGCGATGGCTTCCGGGTTGCCAGTATTAGCTGCCCGAATTTCGGTAATGCCTGAACTTGTTCGTAACAACATAAATGGGCTTCTTCACGCGCCTGGAAATATAGATGAATTGACGGCGAATTTGAAAACAATACTCCAAAATGATGATTTACGAACATCGATGGGACTAAAATCCCGGGAGTTTGCCCAAAAATATGGTTGGGAAAAAACAATCACGGAATTAATTAAATTCTATTTCAATGAATAAGAAAGATTTGAAAAAAAAAAGAGGGGGTTACAAAGACTCGGATTTAGTAATTGCTCCGAAAATTGCCGCAATGATTATCACTGTAAGTAAGGTAAGAAGCGAACCAATAAGAAGATCTAGGAAGAAACTTATCGCATCAGTTAGCATCAAGAAGATTAATCCAATAATGA
>CAYGYC010000253.1:0-6638 GCA_964353755.1 uncultured archaeon
ACATAAGCACCGCACCCTATGAACTGATGACCGCGAATAAGCCTCTCAGTACCAGTTGTAGGCGGTTTTGACCAGTCAATTTCCCTATGGCCTTCACGACCAGTTTCGAACAAGACTGGGAGCCAAAATACTGGTAATACTGTCTTCGAATCTCCATCACTAGATACGTATCCCTTGACAAGCTCATGACCTTTGCGGGGACCTGCGCATGAATCCACACTTACAACCATGAACAAGGTCAACAGTGTCAGGCAACTGCCCGTGGAGAGCAACGACCGTGGTATCCGGTAACCTGCAACACGCCGAGCCCACATGGCGCCACGTGAGCAGATGGTATCGAGGCGACTTGGCAGACTCAGGTTGCGGATCTGTTCTTCAAGTCTGTTCGACACATGCATGTAATATGCTATTGCATGAGTTATGGCCAGCAGGAAATACATGCTTGCAAGGGTAATGAGAGCGGGCTCTAACGTCTGCCAAAATGGTTTTGCCGCAATGCCCAGAAAGATTAGAAGCCCTCCGACACTAAGCAAATACAACCACTCTGCAAGTTGGCCGGGATAACGGGTAAAGGCTGCGGTGCTTAGGGGGTTTTCAGAAAACGTAATGAGATCCATAGTTGCAACTGCGTCTGGGCTGGCTGTCCGGAGGCTCTGTATTCGACCGGCTGCTACCATTTGAATCAGGTTTCGCTTTTTGCGGAGTATGAAAAGATACACTTCAGAGAGCAGAAAGAGGAGGAAGAGAAAGACCACCCAGTTCCTGAGATCAAAGACAATCTTACCCCCCCCGAGGCTGAACTCCGGACTAAACGCCTCTTGGTACGTTGTTCGGATCTCTTGTGCTAGTCTCTTCTATAAGTTAACCATGGCCTGTTTTTGATCTTCAGGGGTGGTCTGGTCCTTGGAAAAATATTTTTTCAGCACTTGTTGTGCACGTTCTGTGTAACCAGGAAACTCTTTAACTATACGTTCGGCCAGAAGTATACGTTCGGCCGCCATAACGAACAGTTGCCTCAAAAGAAAAAACTCTTGTAACGGGTGAACCCCGAGATCCCAGTCCGATACCCTGGTTATCGACGCCAACGTCCGCACATCCTCTATTTTTTCCGGGGCCGATTTGATTTGGATCTGCCTAAAAGCATTGGCGAACGCAAAAACAATGAACGCTAACAGTGATACCTGCAGCAGAGCGAACCTTGAGGTCTTAATCGACAGTTGCTGGTGTTCGTTTCGGAGAAGTTCAATCTCTTTATCCGGAAGAGTCACAAGTCTTTTCCTCTTGCATTCATTGCACTATTAGGCACTTAGCTGAACTAAAATTATTAACTTGCCAAGGAGGATATCAGAAAGCCAGCTGTGCGTCAAGGGAATTTGAACGTAAGATGTTTGGTTTGTTTATGAACCCAAACGATCAATTACGGCAGAAGAGCCAATATGTTATCGTTATTAACAAGGATTCCTTCCAGCCCCAGAAGGTAGCGTCATTTTTTTTGAATCCAACTCAGTTCATCTTTCCATCAAAACCGGGGCACGGAGTCAGCGAAACTCTGTTTTTAGGAAGGCTCAATAACTGCTATCAACGTTGCGTTTTTCAAAGCCCAAAAGTTTACAATTCGAGTATGATATTGTCCAATTTTTTGTCTATAAAGGGGGTGAGGATTTGAATTCCTAACCCCCTTCCTCAATTCCCTAACCGTAGAGATTGTCAATCCACCTAATCGCCTCTACGTCACTCACGGTACCAAGATACCGCTGAGTTGTCGAAAGGTTTGCATGCCTCAGAATAACCTTGCTGACAATTTCTATCGGTACTCCTGAGCGAGAAGCGTAAGTGGCAGCATGCCGTCTAAGATCATGGGACCGCAAATGAATCCCAACAACTTCCCCTGCCTTGTTCACAACCCTTCTACCGGCCGTATAGGAAATTGGAAAGATCCGCTGGTCGGCCCCAATCCGTCGGAGGTTGATGTATTCCCTGAGTCGGTCAGCCACTTTTTGGGGGATGAACACAATCTCATGGTCCTTACCACTCTTGGGACTTCTAAGGGTTAGCTTCCGGTCCTCGACATCACTTGGGGTCACTTGGAGGACCTCACTGATCCTCATCCCGCCCCGAGCCATAAGCTCAAGAATCAACCGGTTTCTGGGTTTGATGGTACGGAAGATGACTTCATCCACCACTTCGTTTTCGAGAATGTTCCAGCGGATGAGTGCGGGGGACCGATAAAACTTTTTCAGCATGGGGGTATCGCATGGGCTTCGGAAATTGGGATCGAGGTTTTGAGTGATGAAGTTAAACAATGAGATCAGTTGAGAGTACCGGGTTCGTTTGGTTAGCTGCTTAGTACCCTGATTGATTTGAGTCAGGAAAGAGAGAATTTCCTCTGAGGTTAAGGAGTCCAGCTCTCTTTCGCCAAATTGGGCGGATAACTTGGAAAGGATGGTTTGGTAAGCTTTTAGGGTGTTTTTTTTGAATGAAGCTTGTGATACTCCAGCCAACAATGGATACCTTGAGAGACTTTTATAGTGCACCTCCTGTTTGGATTTTCCATAAGGTTATCATAGGATTACCATATCTACAATAAATTTCTTGGAAAGGTAGATTCCTTTTTTGGCAAGATATGTTGCATAGATTAAGGGCTCCGTCCTGGTGAAAATGATTCCCTAAATCAAAAGAGGGCTCCTCTTCTTTCCGTGTAATATATTTCGTTGGTTTGAGAGGTGATAATTCTGAGGCTACTCGAGACAAATAGTTGATAGGTGCGGAAGAATCATGAAATTCCTTGATTTTCCCTCCCCATTTTCATACAATCGCAGGTGAAGATATGCGATTCACTGCCGATGGCGTCGATTTAGACGATGAGATAATAACCCTTCTTGCAAATAACAATCTCGTAATATTTGTTGGAGCAGGAGTTTCCGCTCAGGCATATCCCCGTCAAAGGGTGAAGACCTATTACCCCACATTCAGACAACTCGTTTACGAAATCGCAGAAAAACTGGGAAGGAAGGTCTCCGAACAAGAGAAAAGTTTGTTAAAAGAAGGGTTTTCTGATCGAATTTTAGGGAAATGGGAAGCTGACGGCGATGATGCCCATTCGATTACAGCGCAAATACTCACTGAAAACGAGGATGAGCAAAGGATTGATCTTCATCGAGCAATTATCCGTCTCTTTCCAGTTGGAGCTGAGCCCAGAATTGTTACAACAAATTTCGACAATTTATTAATTCGAGCCGTTCAAGAAGAGGGGTTTGGAGATGATTCAAGATGGAAGATCTGTGAGGCTCCATCCCTCCCTCCTGCTAATAGGGCCAGATTCCAAGGAATATGCTTCTTGCATGGTCGCGTAGTCACTCCAAAAGAAATGATTCTTACTGACAAGGATATTGGCCGCGCATATATGGATGAGGGGTGGGCACTCAGATTCGCCTATAACTTATTTCGTAACTTTAGTGTGCTATTTTTGGGCTATAGTCTAGAAGACCCACCTCTGAGGTATCTTAGCTTAGCTCTTGAGGGTACGAATGAAAAGAAACACTGGGTGTTTCTGCCTCATGAGACAAACGAAAAAAAGCGGGAGGACCTAATTCGTGATTGGAGAAGGCGAGGAGTGACTCCAATTTGGTTTCCTTCCAAACGTAGGGACTTTCGGGCAGTCGAAAGAACCATTGATGGCTGGGCCAAAGACAACCGTTATGGCTATATTGACAAAAAGAACTTATTGTCTAATTGGGGCTCAAGCAATCCAAATCTTTTGCCACATTATCAACTCGACCGGGCAAACTATTTTCTGCGCACTCCAGAATTATTGAGGGATTTTGCTGAAAACAATTTAGATGAGAATTGGTTTGATAAACTTGTTGAATGGGGGCATTTTGATTTCATCTTAAAGAGCTCCGGGAAAATAAGCGATAAAGATATCGTGTTATCACAAAGAATTGTACGGTGGTTAACTGCATTCCCCGAGAAGTGGATGCCAAAAATTGCACCTTACCGGAGAACCATTAACATCCTTCTATTTGAAGAATTGTGTAGACATTTTGAGGAGTGCCATAGCAGTAACATTGCCGTTAAGGACCTTCGAATGCTCCTTGAATTCTTCCGACCAATAATATCCCGAGATCCATCAAAGGGGTTCTCGCGGTGGATAGGCAAATTATTGAGGCAATTAATCCGAGAAGGCTTCATAGATGATGCCGTTTGGCTGTTCACCGCCATTAGTGATACAGAAATTATCGTCAAGACTACTCCAAATGTTTATCTTGAATTCGCTAAAGCATCGGGCAGAGACGTGGCCGAATTGGCACCCCTAAGATTGATATTTGATGTTGATCCCAGGGACCAGCGTTTTTATCATTTACGTAATTACATAACGTCTATTCTAATACCCAACATTAAGACAATTGGGTATCCTCTCCTGGTTGCTTTGAGTAACCAATTTCTTGATTTAATGAGAGCGTTTGGACGCGGGGGGGAGAAACAGTACACATATATTAGGCGAAAAGCAATCGAAGATCACGACCAGGATAAACATAGACATGATGTTCTAAGCTTCTTTATCAATGCCCTGAGAGATTTATGGGAATCTCTGCTCGCCGAACAGCCTGATGAGGCCCTTAATATTTATCGCATGTGGCGTGCAACTGATGACATATTTTTTAGGAGGCTTTCTCTCTACGCAGCTAGGAGGCTTATTGAAGCTGGCAATGCTAAATAAGGAAGAGATTCTAAACCTTCTTCTGGAAGGCGATAATTTATGGGAAAACGAAACAAGGCATGAAGCAATGCTCTTGTATAGGAGTCTCTATGCTAAATTTCCTGAATTAAGAGAGATGATAATAAATCATATTTTAGAACGACCTCCCAGAGGTGAGGACAAAAGGGCAAAAGAAGCGCATGAATATGATGTGTTTGAATTACTAGAATATTTGCAGGCAGGCGGGCTCGAATTGACTAATTCCGGGATAAGAAAGCTTGAGCAAATTAAAGAGAGCTATCCGAAATGGAAATTGAGTCCTGACGCTGATATAGTCGGGGCATTTCACGTGGGGTGGCATCGAAGTTCATTCACAGTTGAGGGAATTTATTCTAAGAAGCCAAACGAAGTAGTGGAAATGCTGAGAGATTATAAGGGATCTTGGGAAGAAAGTAGGTGGGACTTTTGCAGAACGGTAGGAATGACCTGCCTTCAGCACCCTGATTGGGCCTTAGAGGTATTCGGGTCGTTGAAACATATCGTTAGAGAACTGCCTGCTGATACAATTAATTCAGTCATTTCGAGCCTCCAATTAACGGAGGGCACTGAAGCAGCATGGAATAAGAAGCATGCAGAGAGTTTTCTATGCTTGCTGGAATCCATGATTCAGGAGAGACTGGAGGCAGAATTCTGGACTGGGCTTCCAAGCCTTCTAAGAAATTGGCACAAAGTGATAAGAGTGGAGGTGGATTTGTGGATAAATTTATCTAAAATACTGATAGAACTTTTTAAATCGTTCGATTATGAAAGGGATAAAAAAAAGGTACCAGAGGAGTGGTTCCAGAGGTCGGCTGGCCACCCATATGGTGAAATAACAGAGCTTTATCTGGACCACGCTTATCATTTAGCTATTGATCAAAAGGCTAAAGGACTAAACATTAAACTTGATGTTAATACGTTGAAGTTTTTTGAATACACAATTGGGAATTATTCTGTTGGATCTCGTTATGGAATATCTATACTTGGTCATTGGCTAGGTTGGCTTGAAGCCGTGGCACCTGAATGGACGGAAGAGAAAATAATCCCACTCTTTTACTGGGATGATAGCAAAGAGCGGACTCTGGTTTGTTGGTCTGGGTATCTGTGGAGTCGTAATCTGTCGAGGTTTTTGAGTGAGAAATTTACCGATACATACTTAAGAGCAGTATATCATTATAACGAGTTCGGGAAAACGGAACAAGAAGGATTGATCGTACACCTTGGAGGGCTAATTTGGTTTAAAGAGATTAAAGTGCCTGATTTGATGGAATTTGTTACGTTAATAGACGGTGAAAGCAGAAGGCAACTATTGTGGACATGGGAGGATCATCTTGAGAAAGCCAAAAAGGAAGTAGCAGAAGATTTCTGGAAGAATGTGATCTCGCCTTACTGGAGTTGGTCTCAGAAACGTTACCTTGGGTTGCCCGATGGTAACAAAGAAAGATTTTCCTTTTGGAGATTGCTTCCGTTTTCATATGGCTTTTTCCGCGAGTCTGCCAAGAAAGCCGTCGAGTTAGCTCCAGCCGCTATTGAGGACACACATCTGTTTCCACAAAGGCTTGCTGAATCGGGACTGTCAAAAAATTACCCGGAGGAGTTTACAGATCTTCTTGTTGCTTTTATAGCGGCGGATACACATCCTGAGTGGCACGCTGAAGAATGGCAATTACTTTGGGATGGTGTGAAGGACTCCGGTTCAAACAATCTAAGTAGGCTTAAAGACGAATTAGCCAGCAAGAAGATACTGATTGTGAAGAAGTAGAAATGGAAAGCACCAAAATGGATAAGAAACCGAAAGCTTCGTGAGGGATTCAATCAAGTAATACACCGGGAGGGTGACTCATAGAATCAGCTAGAAACAGCAAATTCAGAGGGTGATGGAAGTGAGTATGTCTGAGTT
>CAYGYC010000254.1:0-6629 GCA_964353755.1 uncultured archaeon
CCTTTTCGGTCCCATTGAACGGGCTAAAACGGCTTATATGAGTGCTTACATTGGCGTAGGAATAAGAAATAGCCTAAAATTTGATTTGTTTAATATATATAAGAGCGAATAAAAGGCAACCTTTCTCTAATTAACTCCAGAGCCATTTCAAATAATATTTTTAAAAATTGCTAAAATTTAAAAGTCCTAATTAAGTAAATTATCAAAAAGGAATTACAATCAATAATTCGCTCTTGATAGGTGAATTATTACCGTTGGGAAAAAGGATTTCAAGGATAGGAAAAAATTTATTTGAAATAAAGAAAATTTTCGTATTATTCTTAATTCTATTCATTTTTCTATCAAATTTTGATTCGGAAAGTAGAGCAATCCAACCCGATTCAAAAGATTATGTAAATTTTTCTCTATATCATCAAATTGTTGAAGTGGAACTCCTTAATAATGGAGTTGGAAGAGTCCAATATAACATTAGTTTATGGATTTCTGGAGGATCTTTACTAGGAATCTCGATTAAAATTCCAGAAGATCACCGATTCATAGAATCAAAAAACAGAATTTATGTAGATACAGGTCAAGTACTTGGAATTAATCATTACCCCGATTTCGATGATCCCCAATTAATATGGTTTGATACTATAACAGGTGAACGAATTCCATCAGGGCATAAAGTAACATTTCTAGTTGTTTATGAAACCGTACTTCCAATTGTAGATTTTATTCAAAATCCTTATGGTTCGGGTAAACTCGCTGTTTTTCACTGGGCGCCAACGCAATGGGCGCAAAACATTCCGAGTGAAAGCGTCTGTGTAGTTTTTCCGATCGAAGTTCCAACGGGACAACCAATCAATCAGGAATTTTTTGACCAGTACGGGATATTAACTGAAGAGGATTTAAATTCAAAATTTGATGAAGTCAATTGGTCGGATAACTATATTGACCCGGTAACCGGAGCGAATCTTTTAAATGTCTATATGCTCAAGCTCAATGCACCCAGCTATTTTCACTTTGAATTCATGTTTTTTACAAAGGAGAGTGTTTTTTCCGGTGTAATCATTTTTACAATATTTATTTTAATAGGTATTCTTGCTCTAGTAGCCCTAGGCACTTCTTTATATTTGATTTACAGAGATAAAAAGAAAGTTTCTGAGAAAAAAGGTGAATTAATCGAAAAATCTTCATTGATTTCACCTAAAACAAAATTAACTAATTTAATAGCCGGATTAAATGGATACCAAAAGCCTAAATTACAATTGGAATCCACTCATGTGCCGGGAATAATCATCAAGGACTTGGATCCAATAGAAGTAGCATTTTTTATGGATTTACCCGTTTCCAAAATATTCAATTTAATTATTATTGATTTATATCGGCGTGGAATTATTGAAATCATTTCTAAAGATCCTGTGACATTAAAAATTTATTCCTCTAATTTAGAATATATTCCCCATTATGAAAGCCAATTGCTTAATTCTCTCTCTTCTGCAAATGAAATCACGAAGGAAACTACTAAAAAAGTCTTGGATTCTATAGCTGAAAAAGTAAAGGTGAAAGTGATAGAATGTGATTTTGATAAAACAAAAGAATATTATTTATCAGTGATTAGTGCGCAGTGGGAAATAATTGAGAATGAAAATAATCCTTCAGTAAAAGTTCATAGATTCTGGAATGAATTTGATGAGAATGGAAATTGGATTTGGCTGTGGCTATATCTAGATGCAGATCATGACAAAAAATTTAACGCCATTAATTTTAGTGGAGTTGAATTTCCGTTTTGGATGACAACTTTTCTCAATAATCTCCAGGTGATTGATGCTAGCTTTAAAGAAGAATGTGATAAAGAAGAATTCGACAAAAAAAAGTATCAAAAAGCTCTTGATCGGACAAATTATTTCTGGTACCCTTATTATTATCCTCATTATCATTTCCCTTCTCATGTTGGAACATCTTCCTGTGTAGTTCATAGCGCTTGTCATAGTGCATGTCATGCCGCTTGCCATAGTGCGTGTCATAACGCTTGCCATGCCGCTTGTCACGCGGCTTGCCATGCCGCCTGCCATGGGGCCTGCCATGGCGCTTGTGTTTCCGGAGGACATTGATGAAATTACTTTAAAAATCAAATAAGGTAAAATGGATGAAAGAAAAACTAGATGTGAATGTTGAGACTGAAACGGAATGGTTGAATTTTCATAAAAAGCAACGTTTGATTAGATTATCTTATTATGCCATATTCTTTGCGTTTTTTAATGTGATTCAAGTATTATTTTTCTATATTACCGGATTGTTTATTCTAAACTTCCTATTGATGTTTTTCGTTAGCGTTTATGCAGGCTATGACATTAGTCGAATACGCAACTTCACTGTGAAATCGTCGCTTAAAACGCAAGAAGCGACTTTAACTAAAAAAGAATTTGCAGCACTACTTAAAATCCATACAGATTCGAAAAAAGAGGGGGGTAGCTTAACCAAATCCTTGCTAGTATTAATCCCTTTTATAATTATTTTGATGTGCACATTAATTTATTATGGTTCAATATCATTTTTCCATCTGCTTCGGTTTCCGGTTCATATAATTCTTCTTGATCTTGAACTTATCATACTGGGTTTCAGTGCAGGCTATTGCACATCAGTTGTCTTATTTATTAAGATGTTTACTTTAACCAAAGGACCGCAATTTCTCTTAAATTTTTCAAACGAATATTTATGGAACCATAAAAATCTCCAATACCAATTGTGGTTTAATTATGTAGGTGATTTCTTCAGAATAAGAGATTTAAAATTAATGCTACTAAATCCAGAAATGCGTGAGGCCGGCTTCATTTGTATATTGATACAGGCTTCCGTAAGTGAGATAATTTATCCTTATGTTGTTTTAATTTTAAATAAGGAATATAAGCCCAATTTAAAGGCATTAATTAGAAATTCTGGGCGAGATACAACTTATAAATGGCCTGTAATATTCGAATGCCCTCCCTCGGCAAATGAAGCGGTATTGGTCATTCGATTCGATATTCCACGAACTACCCGAGTAGTACCCTTTATTAGCAAGGACCATTTAATACACCTTCTTCATACTACTGAAAAGCTCGTAGAATTAATTTTTCAGCCCAAGATTAAAGTGATCTAATTGTTAAAATGAATAAGGAATGAATCCGTTGAATTTCGAGAAGGAAATTATTATCAATAAAAATAAATCACGCGAGGAAATTAAGTCGGATATTGATATCGACTGGATTCCAGAATATATTCAAAAAGTCAAAGATTATCTTTATGTAAGGAAAGAAGACGATATACTTATATTACGTCCTATGATGGTTCATCATTTAAATAAAGTAGGGACACTGATATTAAGTAAATTTTTAGCGGGTGCATCAAATCAAGAAGTTATCACTGCTTTAGAAGCCCAATTTGAGCTTCCTCAAAATCAAATTAAGCACGATATCTTCGATTTCATTTCTGATATTAGAGCCATTGTGTCAGGATGCCCCATTTATTTAGAGCATGATTCTGTAGAATCTATCCCCTATAAATCAAAGAATTTGTTTTATCCAATTCTTTCGGAATTAGCCTTAACGTATCGATGTAATAACGAATGTATATTTTGTTATTCAAATAGTTCTCCCGCTAAACAATGCCAGGAATTAAGTCAAAAACAAATAGAACAAATAATACGAATTATCAAAGAAAATGCAAAGGTACCCAGCATCTCATTTACAGGTGGAGAACCGACCATCATCGATCAATTGCCGCGCTATATATATGTGGCTCGGGAGTATGGAATGCGAGTTAATTTAATTACAAATGGACGTCGTTGTAAAAATACTGAGTTCTCCAGTGAATTAGTGAAGCAAGGATTACATAGTGCCCAAGTTTCTATTGAAGGGAGTAATCCACAAATACATGATGCGATAACCAGACGTCCTGGATCATTCAATGATACGGTAAAAGGAATTTTGAATTTAAAATCCCTTGGAATCAACGTCCATACTAATACCACTATCAATCGTATGAATCTATATGATCTTACTAAATTAGTGGATTTAATTGTCGATAAATTGCATAATGACTATTTTTCGATGAATATGGTTATTTATACGGGCTCATCCTTAAATGATCTGAAGAAGTTAATGGTCCGCTATTCTGAAATAGGAGAATATGTGAAAGCGGTTCATTATTATGCCAAAGAACGGGGAATCAAATTTATCTGGTATTCGCCTACCTGCTACAAATATTTTCATCCCGCATCATTGACTTTAGATTTTAAGAGTTGCGCGGCGTGTCATGGACTCCTCTCTGTTAATCCCCAAGGCGATGTTATTCCCTGTTCCTCATTTCAGGGAAATATTGGGAATTTATTAAAAGAGGATTTTAAAAAAATTTGGAGTAATAAATCGGCCATTTATTGGCGATCTAAAAATTATGCCCGCCCAATTTGTAGAAAATGTGAATATTTTAGTACCTGCGAAGGAGCATGTCCTCTGTATTGGGATATCATAGGACTTGATGAATTATCTAAAGCCTGTAATACCCGAATATCCCCCTTTCAAAAACTCAAATATTATCTTAAACGTCGAATATTAGCGCCTCAATCTGCTTTTAAACCGCAAAAGACCAAAGCATAAAAAATCATTTAAATTATTATTCATAGGTGAAAATTCTATTGGGATTTTAGTATTGGATTAAAACGAATCTGTTTTTTTTATTAAGTTGCGGGAATAGGCCAAAACAATAACTCAATAATTAATATACCATAAGAGAGAAGCAAGACCAAGGGCATGATAAGAAAGCCATATTTAGAGAATTGCTTGAAGGAAATAGTGACCTCTTTATTTTGAAGAATTTTAGACCACATAATTCCGGCGAGTGCGCCAATGAGGGTGAAGTTTGCCCCGAAATTACTGCCCATTATGAGAGCAAACATGCTTCCGAATTTTACGGTGCTTGGCGCAACAAAGGATGGGCTGAGAAGAATATTAGTAAATAAGATCGTCATGGGTTGATTATTCATGATATTACAGGTAAGCGTCGAAATGATTCCCATTACAATTACACCAATAATCAAGTTGGTGGAGATGCTAGAAATTCCTGAGGCAAATAATCCGACCCATCCGGAATGTAAAAGAGCCTCTACGAGAATGAACATCCCTATGACGAATGGCGCTATTTTCCAAGGCATTCGCTGATTGATATATGAAATGGAAGGAAAACCTTGAGCTTTTTTATGTATTCTATTTCTTATATCGTGAGTTAAATCGCGAATGAGCATGATTATTGCAAAAACTAAGGTAATAACCCATAATTGAAGATGCAGCCATGGGGCAGTACTCAATAACACTAGACACGTTGCGAGCGCGCCTACCCCAAAAAGTGCACCGAACTTGTCTTTTATGGCGGATCGCGGATCAACAACCGGGGTTTCTAAATAACGAGGAATCCGTTTCCTGAAGACTAACATTAAGAGGCAAAGAACTGATAGCCCCGCTACAATAGTTGGCAAAAACATCCAGGCGGAATACCCGAGAAAGGTAAGTCTATAGGCTTGTGCAACAATAATATTTGTGGGATTTCCAATATATAACATAATACTCCAAACATTTGCGGCAAAGAATTCTCCAATAATATAGGGGACGGGATCCGCTTTCGTATATTTCGCAAAATAACAAATAATGGGGGTCAAGGTTAGGATCACGATGTCATTTGACGTGAATACTGTCAAGATGCTCGATACGAAGAAAAAATACACGAATAGCTTCTTTCCCGATCTGCCTGCGCCCTTTGCGGCTCGCAACGCAAGATACTCAAAAAAGCCGGTACGATCGATCGAAATACACACATAAGCCAGCGACATAAAGAGGATTAAAATTCCGTAGGGCTGGATTCGCTCGTCCCCTACTATCCCGCCCAGAATTACGTTCAGATCAATGGAGAATGTAGCCAGAAGAATAACTATACCTATGAGCGGGGCGGTTCCATAATCAAAAATGTATTTTAAAATCCGATTTGAGGATATACGAGCTGAAAACCCACCGAGTATTAGAATTATTACGATAGCAAACACAATGATGGGAAGTATAGGAAGCGCCATATCAAATCCTTGTACCATCCTAATTCAATGATTTACATTTACCACCTTTTTTCAAAAATAAACAAAATATCCTATAAAGATTACTGAAAAAAAATAGTCCGGGGACTCTTCAGTTTTCCGGTGAGAAGGATATTTACTTGAAGAAAAAATGAACAGTTTTCTTGTAAAATGGTCTATTAGATATTTTTTCTTTGCTTTGTAGCAAATTACCATTCAACAACCCATTCTCTCAAGAAATTAGTTTCTTTTAAGAGAAAAATCCTATAATTGATTATTCTTTGGTATCCTTTCTTGTACGTTTTGGGATGATCATATCCCGAATCCCGGTCGTAATTCCTTGCATAACACTTGTCTGTGGGACTAGAGAACCAGCGCTCCTTGCGATATTGACTTTAATCCCAGATCCCACAATTTCGCTTTTAAAATCTTCAATCGCGGAAACTAAGCGAGATACACTATTTTCGATCGACCGTTCGAATCGTGAAATAGTTTCAGTGGTGGAAGTAGTGAATTCTTTTACAGCACCAGCGATAGTATCGGCACATTG
>CAYGYC010000255.1:0-6615 GCA_964353755.1 uncultured archaeon
ATTACTGTAAATTGTAACATTTCCCATAGGTAGATTAGAATAATCTGCTGTTTTAAGCATAGAATTAAGTTTCTCAGATGAAAAATCCAGATCCCAAGTAACCCAACGTTCATAATCCTCTATATTATATTTTTTTAAATCAATATCAAGCCCCGCAAAGAGGATAACTACGGAATAAGAAGGTTCTAGGTTTTTAATTTTATGGATATAAGATTCAGGGATCGCTTCCGGCGGACATAAGTCAGTGAAGAAATGGGTTGCATCACAATTTGCAATAATAACAGATCCTTTGAAGATTTTTTCATTTCCCTGCTTATCTCTTGTAATGATATCCTCCGCCAATTTATTGGAATAAATAATTTTTATCACTTCATTTCCTAAAAGTAAGGTACCTCCGTTTTTTATAAAGATCTCTGCCAGAGATTGCGAAAATTGACCTGAACCCCCTTTTGGGTAAAAGGCCCCTTCTCCCTCCAATTTATAACTAAAGTCACCCACAAGAAACATTGAAGCTGCCAACTTTTCAGATGGAAGTCCGAAAAAATTACATAATGCAGTTAAAATAGCCTTACATGCAGGATCTTTTATGTAGGGATCTATCATATCATCTGTTGTTTTATTCATCAACCGTAGAAATCGAACCATTGATCCAAAATATTGGAAAAAGGTCTTTATTTTTCCAAAAAACCCGCTTTTCTTCCATTCCATCCCAAATTCGGCACATTTTGTATATTTCTTGTGATATTCCCGAATGCCCTTTTCCTCATGCGGAAAAAGTTTAACTAATCCATCCACGAATTCAGGGAGGGCAACGGGTGTATGAAAATCAATTTTATTAGTCGGATCAATCCAATGAAATAATTCCTTTAATTCAATAAATTCAATGGAGTTTTCAGCCGCAAACTTTTTTAGAATATTGTAAATAGTGCCACCTGACTTGCATCCTCCAATAATATGCGTTGAAGCTTCAAATCTAAAGTTTTTTCGCTTAAAGTTTGTACAATAGCCACCTGGAACAGTATGCTTTTCTACTATGAGTACTTTATATCCGTTGTAGGCTAATATATTCCCTGCCGTTAAGCCCCCCATTCCGGCGCCAATACAGATAATATCATAGGCTGATTCAGTTGAGTTCATCTTATTTTCACCATTTGAACAGGCAATATTCAAAAAAGAAATAAATGAAATTATTTTTTTAGGTCAATTAAGTCAAAGAGGCGGATATTATTTATATTTAATTGAAGATTTTGGTTTTTAATTTTTGAGGGAATAAGTTTTAAATTTCATTTTAATCAAAACAACAATAAGAATTCTCGGTGTGTAAATATGGCTATGGATAAAGGCAAGGCGAAAGACCTGCTGAAGAAAGCCCTAAAGAGAGATGATCTCGAGGAAATTAACCGGATTATATTAGAATACCCACAATTTATTGATGAACTGGGTCTCGATCCATATAAATGGTTAGATACTGAGAAAGCGGTTCTCTGTGCGTTAGGGATTATGGAGGATGAATTGAGCGGACCCGCCCGAGCTGATGATGTGGTGAAAAGCGTGATTGTGGATTTACGAAAAAATATGACCGATATTGAAGTCTACTCGGTTTTGGACCGCTTAGAACGCCAACATTTCATCATGCGGCGGGGGTATGGCTACGTCCTAACGGCGAAAGGGGCGGAAATTTGCGATGAAACCTTGAGTAAAATAACTATAGGACAATAAGGATTTATAATTCATCCATATTAAAGAGTATCTTACTTTTGGATAACAATTGAACATTATAATCCTTAGCAAATTTTCGACTGTGCTCGCTGAATGTTTCTCCAATCAGAATGCCATCTTTTAGGGGAGTAGCTTTTACAATTTGGCTCAATTTGCGGAGTACATTAACACCTATACTCCTGTCCCAATTCATTACAAGGATGCCAATCTTATCTCCCGCTTTATCAGTCGCTACCATATCGACTTTTAGCTTTTTCCCATCGTCATTCTTTACATCTACGTTCAACGCAATATCAAAGCCTTTTCGCGTAAAATACCGATAGGCCAATTCTTTCAATGATTCCGTATTTGTTTCCATTTTCATATCTCCTGGATAATATCGTCAAGGTACTCCTTGAAATACCCCTATTTGAAAGTAAATATTATGTATGGAATATGATACGATACAATGCTTAAAAACTTCGTAGGGAACCACCCAGCCCACAAAGAACTGCTGAAACCACAAGAATATGAAAACATTTCGATAAATGGGCTTATTAACGATACGATGCAGTGGCTAGTTAATTTATCTTCAAGCTTCTAAGCCAATTAATTACTCTTTTACAAGGGCGAAGAATTCTTCGATCGTAGCGAGGGCAACCGTCCAACTTCCAATGCTGGAAATAGTTTCATCGAAGATCTGGTACTCACCTCCAAAGCTTTCTTTTCGTCCACGTTCCCACGTCAAATAGAACGCGGGATACATTTTAGAGAGCCCTGCTTTTTGGCAATTGGGAAGGAGAGTCCAAGTACTGGCTCTATCCTGATACAGAATCTGAAAAGGGCTCTCCACGGGGAGATCCTCACATAAATATAATTCGTGCAGTTTAAATCCCCCTGTTAAGTTATAAAAATTACAATTTTAAATATCTTAATGAATAAGTATTAATTGATGAAAAAACCGACCCCGCAAGAAATTTATGAGGAAGCCCTGAAGGAACGGGCAAAACCCGATCCCCTCAAAAAACGGCAAGCCTGCGAAAAGGGATGGCTCGCCGTCACCGAAGCAGTCGACCAGTTCCTTGCTACGAAAGGCATTCATATTCCCAAAGGGACGGCAGAAACCCATGTGAAACGCAACAAAGCACTTGATGATCTTGCCGATACAACCCCCGAAGCGAAGCTACTTTCCGATAAAGTCTCTATTATTGCGGATAAACTCCACGGGACCTGTTTCTATGGCGGGGCAGATTCGCCTTATTATGACCAAGTCCTCAAAAAAACGGTCCGGGAAATCCTCGAACTCACTGGCTTCTGGAACGGACAAGAATAATAACCAAGGACATTCAAATTTTCTCTTTTTCAAAATCCCAAGTGAATTTTAATTCGTTCTCTTAGATATTTTCAAAAATGATATTTAAAAAATCTCGAAGATAACAAAAATCTCCTTCAAATGCCAAAAAAAGAGCAGATTTGGGAATTGGAAAGAAAAGAGGTGAGAATTGATCATAGGTCCAAGTTTAGGAGAAGAAATTTTCACTAAAAAAAGTAATTTCAACGAATTATTTTTAGGACATTTTAATAAATCTTATTTTAATTCTTTAATCGCGCGATATAGGGTTTCAAAGAGATCTTGGATTTGACTTACCTCAAGACAAGAAAAAGCGACGCGAATATCAGTTTCACTGATGGCAATTACTCCGATACCATAGATTTTTAGTAAATATTGCCGAAGCTTTTCTGCATTTACGGTTTTCATCTTTAAACACATGAAATAGCCTGAATTGAACGGATATACGCTCCAAACTTCATTATATTTCGGATTTTTTAGAACCTTTTTTGTTTCCTGGGCTCTTTTCTTAAGGATTTCAAATTTACTTTGCTGTTCTTGGCGGAAGGTAGGAGAGTCCAAGGTCTTCAAAATTACAGTTTGGGAGGGATAGGCACAATTGGAAATATTTCCCCGGATAGCGCCCATAACTTTCTTTTCTAATGCAGCGTAAACATCATTTGAAGTATCAGAAGAACCGAAGGTGATAAAACCAACACGAAATCCCCAGACAAACTGTTCCTTTGTGGCACCATCCGTTTTAATGGCTAAAATTCGTTTATCTGAATTGGCAAGATATCCAAAAAGCGATTCTTTAAAGGTCTCTTCTTCATAGAATAACCCAAAATAGGCATCATCTAAAATTAAAATGACATTACACCCTTTTTTGGCGATTTTTTGAATAATTTCGGCAATTTTCGGAGCTTCCGTCTTGGAGATGGAGTAACCGGTTGGGTTATTAGGGAAATTCAGAATTATAAGCACTTTTCCACTCGGTGAACACTTTTCTAAGGTTTTTTGAAATCCTTCAAGGTTGAAGCCGCCCTTCTCGTTATAGAGGGGGTAGTATACAAGTTCGACTTCTTTACGTACTTCAAACATTAATTCATAATTTTCCCATATTTTATCAGGGAGGATTAATTTATCATGCGGGTTAGCAAATAGATCCGCCACGATACTGAGCCCATGAGTGAGCGCATGAGTGACGATAGGTGAACTAACGGATTTATTTTGGAGTAGCGGATTGTCTTGAAGCATTTTTTCTTTCCATTTCTCTCGTAAGCGCGGAATCCCTGCCGCGGGGGCGTAATCGAATAATTCGCTAGGGGACAAGCCATTAAAGTACTTATAAGTCGAGGGTAGATACATGGGTTGATTTCCTTCTGTTGCAATCCCAATGGTTGCATTATATTTTTTGGCGGAACTCTTGGCTTCTGCCGATTGACTCAAAATTCCCTTAGGGAAATAGAGCTTCTTTCCTAATTCGGACAGCATTTCAAAAATATGCGGATTCCCCTTTTGGATTATCTCATTTAGTTCTTTAGCTAATGGATTCAAGAAGTATACCTCATTTTTATTTGAATAGTTGAATTATTTCGGTTGATTTATTCAAATTCGCTAGAAAGTTAAAAATGCACAGCATTATTTGAATTTATTTAATTTCTTTTAGTACTCGTACGATGAATAAAAAGGAGTGAGATTGAACTATTTCGTTTCATTGGTTAGCGAATGGATTCGGAAAATGATTATTATTTGACATTTGATTATTTCAATTGCTTTTGCAATTCTGTTTCAAATGTGGAGTAGGCTTCCTTGCCCCATAAACAAAAACTTACTTTCTTAAGCCCTGTTTTTTTAGAAAGGTATGTAATCGTGGTAGAAAGCATAATAGTGGCACAGTGATCCATTGGAAAACCGAAAATCCCTGTGGAGATGGCTGGAAAGGCTATTGATTTTAAATGATTTTGATCGGCGACTTTAAGGCTATTCAGTGTGGCATTCTCTAATTTTTCATCTTCATTGCCTTCTCCCATGCGCGGACCCACCGCATGAATGACATGTTTTGCCTTTAAATTGCCACCTGTGGTAATAACTGCCCCACCGACATGTGTTCCACCTATTCTATTGCATTCATTCTGAATCGCAGGTCCGCCTTTGGTTAGAATTACCCCTGCTACACCGCCACCTAAAATGAGCCGTTCATTGGCAGCATTTACAATGGCATCGGTATCCTGATCAGTTAAATCGCCTTCGATCAGTTCCAATTCAGTTCGATTAATTTGAACCTTCATAAAATCTCCGTATTTAATAACTGAATATAAAAAAAGAGGGATAATTATCTAAGCGGGTTTTTGGAGACTCATTTGCACGCGATAATAGTAGATAGAATAGACAATTAAAAGCGCCCCTGAAATTATGGTCATAAGCACATTCAGATCAAAGCCGGTAATCAGTAAATATAAACCAACTACGACCATAGCCACTCCGAAGATTAATTGTATGATAAATGTTTCATTTAATTTTATGCGTACTTTATTGTTGTACTCTTGATCACCCTTTTCGCCCAGCTTAGCGAGATATGTTTGAACCTTAGCATAGAAGTAGAGGGAATAGGCAATTAATAATCCCCCTGAAATCAAGGTCATAATAATACTAATATCAAACCCCGTGGAAACGATCGTAAATAACCCAGCCACTACCATGGCCACGCCGAAAATAATTTGAATAATGAAAGTTTCAGTTAAGCGGGAGTTTAGATCACTATGAAAATCCGCTTCTGATGGACCCTGAACTGGAGGATTTACGCGAGCGCGGTATTTAAAGAGGGCATAAATTACCACAAGTATTCCAGCCATTAGCGCACTAATGAAGGCAGCATTAGGACCGAACTTGATCATTAAGATGATTGGGGCAACAATCAATGAAAGTGCAGTTAATATTTCGATTATAAATGGCAATTCCGTAGCTTCACTCAAAAGAGTTTTTGTGTCTTTTTTTCCCATTTTCTTCAACCATTATTTAGCGTTTTTATATTCTAATAGTAAACCATTAGTTTAATTACTAGTTGCGATCTGGATTTATAGATTTTTAATGAAAAAGTTACAGGAGGTGAATTGGGGAGTTTGCCTTAGTAAACTGGGGGAGGAAAAAAACGGGAGCGCCGCAAAGATAGAAAAGAGAAAAAAACTTGAAAGTGGAAAATAAAAAGAAGAAAATTATTTCTGGTAATTGATTAGGAGCCCGATTTAGTGGATTCAGTCGCTTCTACACCTACCCATCTTGTCAATCGAGGGAGGATATATCTTACAAAGATGAAGAAAGCGGGAATTAAAAACGCTGCAGCCAGTCCATAAAGCCATAGTTGGGCCTCAAACGAGAACTCAATGCTCACCGCTGAAGCGAAGGCAGCCCCGACAGAATTAAAAAGCCCATGAATAATGAGCGGGCAAACCAGACTCTTGGTTCGTTCATAGATGATGCACATACATGCTCCGAATACAAAGGTATATCCGACATGAAACGCCATTTGGCTCCAATCTGAGATGAGCCCCGGAGCGGTTGGGTCTATATACCAGGCTACATGAAAC
>CAYGYC010000256.1:0-6610 GCA_964353755.1 uncultured archaeon
AGAAGGAGTGTATTCAGTTTTAAGTCAATGTCACGATTGCGCTTAATATCATTGTAGAAAAGCAGGAGGCATTTCGCCATGACATGGCGATCATTAATCCGAAAGAGCGTTTTCAACTTAATTTCATACCCATCAGGGAAAGTGAATTTCAATGGAATGACATAACTCAGATCTTTTTCGTTTGCCTCAATCCCCTTTAAATCCATTTTCTTCAAATTCTCTCCAACAAGGTCGTAATTTTTCCGTGCTTTTTCTTGATCTACTTCTCGAGGTTTTGGTGGTTCAGGCGCTGTCGCTGGTGGTGGCGCCGGCTTTACTTCCGGTGCGGCTGGTTTTGCGGCTGCTTTCTTTGCAGCTGTTTTCTTTGCCATGTTTTTCACCTTTTTTTTAATCTTTTAAAAACAATTTCGTATTTTTATTTTTCAAAAAACTATATTTTTTTAATTTTCATACTTTCCATTTTAAACTTTATGAAATGTCTTAAGAAGCTTATTATGACATTGGAATAGAGTTTATTTTTCGCTATTTGCTAAAATATTATTTTTCGCTACTTACTAAGATACGAATAGAGTTTAATCAAATAAAAAAAAGGGGACTTATTTTAAAAAAGGTGAACTTATTTTTCGCCACTTACTAAAATGATTATGCCGCTAATAACCGCTATAATCGATTCAAGTGATAGGAAATAGAGGATCCCAACATTAAGGATTATAAAAAACAGGCTCATTGGCCATAGATAGTAGAACGCAAAATCTGAAACCACAACGAGAAGACCGCCGATTAGCCATAGCGCACCGCCGATTAATGCAAGAATACCACCGACTTTCTTTCCTAAGATTCCCAGGATACCACCAACCAGGATTACGATTGAAATTGCGAGGTTAGTAAGGATTATTGGATTATCAAAACCTATACCCCCGGCTACATAATAGAATGTAGCACCTAACGATAAAGCACCTGCGGCAAGGGCCAGGATCCCGCCAATTAATCTTCCAGTACTCATTTTTCTTTCCTCTTTTTGAAAATTTAATTTTTAATACCTAATGCTTAGTAAAAAAAAGTGATATAAAAAGGTGATTCATCAAAAAGGGAGGGGGGGCGCATAGATAATGAAATAATTGCAGATTACGAAGTTAAGCATAATCGCTCCATAGAGGATCGAACTGAAAAAAATTGCCTTTGGGCTGTAATGATCTTGCTGTAAAAAATAGTAGATGGCAAAGAAAGTGGCACCGGTAGTAGCCCAGCCGATAAACACAAAGATGGGAGCGCCTAAAAAAATCGCATTCGGTGGTAGACTTTCTAGTAAACCCTCTTTCCAATTCCACCATTCGAGAAGGGGTGCAGTAGTTTCCATTAGCAAAGAAATTCCAAGGACAACATAGGTTCCGAGGCAAATTTTTACCGCCAAATTGTGTGCATATTTGGTATTCGCGGTGAGTTTCTGAACAAAATAATCGCCTAAGTAGAACGCAAAAACCCACCCTAAAACGATCGCTGGCGAAATGGGTCCAATTTTGAATTTCCCAAAATAAAGAGGGACGGTCAGCCCAATTATTAATTCTCTAAGGAAGGCAAAAAGCAGTGCGATTCCAAAAAAGAGGAGCGTCGTTCGTTTACCATAACTTTTGAAGGAATGGTAAATTAAAATCAGGAATAATGCAAAGAGGGGAATGATAAATAGCGCGTCATACATTCAATCCGCCTCTTTTCTTCGGAAATGTAAAATTATTAGAATTAAGATGCATGAGAAGAGCGGGATATATGCTATGAGCAGATAATATATTTTTAAAATGAATAATACGATTAAACTCATCTCAACGCTGAAAAAACTCATCACGATTAAAGGGAGCAAATCCACGAATCGCTTGTGCAAATTTAGAATCCCTTCAAATTAGGTATTTCTTTTTTCAATATTTATATTTTAAAATTTATTAAATGCCTTAAGAAATTTATCATAATGAAGTAGAATCATTTTAAGTGTATGAATATTGAACATCAAACAATTGGCTATTAGGATAGCTCAAATTGGAAAGGAGATTCAGAAAAATATAATAACGAAAATCGAAGGGAGAAATAGTCCTGCTCCTATTTTTTCTGAAAATTCTAAACAGTATTTGCTTGATAATTCGAATATTAATTATTTCGCCGCAACGTATGTCCAAAGCTTGGTCTGTGAGCTTTTCACAAGGCGTGTTCATGAAGGAACGCTATTTTTTCGCGATCATTTTTTAGAGCAGTTAGTTGTTAATTCCTTATTTCAAGATTCTCAGATAATCGATGAACTCACGGAAAATGGATTATTATTCGAAAGAAATGAAGTAAAAGAACTAATATCCTTACTAAAAAACGATTATCTTACTAAGATAATAGAGACTTTTGAAAAAAATAATCAAGAAATTGACATTAGTACTTATTTTTATGAAGAATTCTTAATAGCGTATCATTCCGAACAGAAGAAAAAGCGAGGCATCTATCACACCCCCCATTCCATTGTTTCGTTTATCGTTAGATCGGTGGATTACCTCCTTAAAACAGAATTTGATATTCCTAATGGTTTGGCAGATCTCTCCCAAATTCAAATCTTAGATCCGGCTTTAGGTACAGGAACTTTCTTAGAATTTGTAATTAGACACATCCGTGCGAGTTTTGATGAAGCTAACCGTTATTTACCTACGGATGAACGTAGCAAAAAATGGATTGCATATGTGTCGGAGTATTTACTATCACATATGCTCGGCTTCGAGATAGCAATGGCTCCAACTGTCATTGCGAATTTAAAACTCAATTATTTATTGAAAAAAACAGGATATGAATGCGCATCTCATTCCTCGAATCTGTTTTTGACAAATACACTAAATATTGAAATCGATGGGAACGAAACACGCGGAAATGGGACGATACCCCCCGAAAGTGGGCTCATCAACAAATTAAATCTATCAAGACCGCTTTGGGTCATCATTGGCAATCCTCCCTATGCCCGGGCATCACGTAATAAGAGTCCCTATATCGAACGGCTCTTGGACACGTACAAAACTGCTGTACGCACGGAAAAAAATATTCAACCGCTGTCGGATGATTATATCAAATTTATTCGGTGGGCCCAAGAATTAATTGCCCAAACCGGGCGCGGGATTATTGGAATAGTGACGAATCACACCTATTTAACCGGCATAATCCATAAAGGAATGCGCCAAGAACTCATGCGGGTTTTTGATGCCATTTACATACTTGATTTACATGGAAGCAAAATTATTCATGAAGATGTCCCTTTCGAACTCAAAGATGAAAATGTATTTGACATTAAGCAGGGTATTTGCATTGCTCTTTTTGTCAAAAATCCCCATCGGACGCACAAAACGGTCTACCATTTAGACCTTTTCGGTACTAGAGCGGAAAAATTCGAATGGCTCCAGAAAAATGATATGTCGACTATTTCTTGGGTCAATATCTCAAATATTGCGCCTGGCGCCCCTTTTGCGAATCCCTCGCAAATCCCTCCTGAGAAATATAACGAGTTCCATAGTCTGTCAGAACTTTTCGAGTTTTATAACGTGGGAGGGAAGCCGGGCGATGATAAATTACTAGTGGCCTTAACTACGGAAGAAGTCGAAAACAAGCTGAGATCTTTTATTCAGAAAAAGAGTACCGGAAAAGTTACAGAAGCAAAACAAAAACTTTTAGACCATATAAATGACTTTTCCTTTAATCGAGCTAACCTTGAAAAATATAATTACAGACCCTTCGATACCCGATGGATTTATTATGACCCTCACATCTGGACGCGTCCGGTCCCAAAATTGAAAGAACAATGTAACGACAATCTGCTCCTATTATGTTCGCGTATTGTAAAAGATGCGCATTTCGCGCACGTTTTCATTTCCCAATTATTTACTGATGTCATTTTCCTTTCCAATACCAGCTCCGTAAATTGTTATGTGTTTCCGTTGTGGAAAATCGATAATGGAAAAAAAGGCTGGAATTTATCACCGTTATATCTCCAATATTTGCGATCGATGGGAATTAATATTGAAAATCTCAAATCTACTGCACCGATGGCGTATTTATATGCGATTCTCTTTTCTACTCAGTATCGAACGCGCTATTTTGAGTTTCTGAAACGAGATTTCCCGCGCATCCCCTTTATAACAGATCAAACCCTATTTGATAAATTAGTTCAGTTAGGCGAAACTTTAATTCAAATCCACTTACCTTCTGACCATTTTGAGCCATCCTCCACGATTCAATCAAACATCAGTAATGATGATACACTAAAACGGGGATTCCCCATTTATCGGGATGAATATATCTTTATCGCTCCTGAAAAGTGGTTCTATCAAATCGAGAAAGAACTCTGGGACTTTCGGATAGGCAAATTTCAGGTGTGCCATAAATGGTTAAAAGACCGCGAAGGTCGAAAATTAACCAGGGAAGAAATCCTTCACTACCACAATATTCTTCTGGTATTGAAAAAAACAATACACGTGATGAAAATGATTGATTCACTACTGGCGGAGATTTAATTTGGAGAAATTGATTAATAATTTATTGGACCATGAGCAATTACGGGCGAACGCTATTAATATGATTGCTAGTGAGAACCGGACTTCTCCCCTCGTCCGAATTATGATGGCGAGTGATCTGGCTCACCGGTATTCAGACCAATGGTATGGCGGAACCCATTTTATCCGGCGGATCATGGAGATATGTGAGGAACTCCTCCAAAAATTATTTAATGCGCAGTATGTCTTAATTGCACCCTTATCCGGGAATTTAGCCGTCCTATCCGCGGTGCTAGGTCTCACCAAACCGGAGGAAATCGTGGCGAAGGTTTTTCATGAAGATGGGGGGTATCCCTTAGATCTTGATGTTTTTAATCGACTCGGGCTCAAACTTCCGTTTAATCCCACAACCCGAACCATTGATATGGCACTGAGCAAAGATATTCTCCTCCAAAACTTGCCTTCACTCATCATGTTAGGGCAATCCATCTTCACTCACCCCCACCCTGTCCAAGAATTACGGCGCCTTATAGACGAACACGCTCCAACAGTTCCGCTAGTTTTCGATGGGTCGCACGTGCTTGGACTTATTGCGGGAAAACAATTTCAGGATCCCTTAGGTGAAGGGGCAGATATCCTTCTTGGAAGCACGCATAAAAGTTTTTTTGGCCCACAAGGAGGACTAATCGTTTCTAATAATCGCAGAATATTCAAGAAGGTCGAACGATTTGGTGGATTCTCGCATGGACATCATATTCTGGTGGATAATATGCATCCCCATCGGATCGCCGCTCTAGCAATGACTGCCCTAGAGTTCCTAGAATTTGGAAAAGATTATGCCGCCCAGGTGGTGAAAAATAGTCACGCCTTGGCGACCCAATTCCATCATAGAGGGCTTCCTGTCAAAGGGTCTGCTGTTGGTTTCACAAAATCCCATCAAGTTTTACTCGATTATCCGCAAAATATAGCCTTTACTCTTAAAAATAAACTAGAAAATCTTGGCTTATTCACGGATGTTATGCTTCGATTTGGGACTTCTGAAGTTACCCGGTTGGGAATGAAAGAACCCGAAATGAAAGAAATCGCTAATATTATCGCGGATTGCATTCAAGAAAACCTTCAAGTGGAAAAATTAAAGACCTCAATAAAAGAACTAAATCAAGCGTTCCACACAGTTCATTATACCTTTAATTTATCAGAATACGCCTCGATCCGCGATTTACTTAAAACTTATTTTCCTTTCTAAGATTCGATTAGAAAGTAATAATTTTTATACCTTTAATACTCGATATTTTACCACAATAAAAATCCAATTTTAACTAACGAGTGAGTTATATGAGTTACGAATCGAAACCCTGGATAAGTAAATATGATAAAGAAGTACCCCCTGAAATAGATCCGGAACTGTTTGAAACCACATTGATCGATTTGATCATGCCATCATTCAAAGAATTCCCAGATAAATTTGCTTGCCACTTCCTCGGCGTGAATTTCACCTTTGCGGATATCGATCGCTATTCCAATCAGTTTGCCAATATGCTGGTGGAGAATGGGCTTCAGCCCGGTGATGTCGTAGGGCTCTCTCTTGTCAATACCCCCCAATACCTCATTGCTTACGTCGGAATTCTGAAAGCTGGATGCGCTGCGACTGGTTTATCCCCGCTCTTCAGTGAAAGTGAACTTGAATATCAATTGAAAGATGCCAATGCGAAAGGTGTAGTAGTTATCGATGCCGCTTTCGCTGGTCGGCTCAAGAATATTGCCGATAAACTCCCGAATTTAAAAGTAATTGTTGCCACGAATGTCGGCGATTTTCTTCCCGGCATCAAACGATTTCTGGGCAAGCTGTTGAAAAAACTTCCGAAAGGCAAGGTGACCCCCTTACCGGGTAAGAACGTCATTAAATTCATGGAGATCTTAAAGAACTTTCCTACAACTTTTGAGATTCGAAAAACTAATCCCGATTCAATGTGTCTGCTAATGTACACTGGCGGTACTACCGGCTTCCCCAAGGGCAGTATCTTAACTAACCGAAATGTGTGCAGCAACATCCTTCAAATGGCCACTTGGCTTGAGCTCTGGCCTGATCGTGGTAAGGATACTGCCCT
>CAYGYC010000257.1:0-6579 GCA_964353755.1 uncultured archaeon
GAGCTGGTTCTAAATCCACTATTTCGAATTTTTTTCGTAATCTCAATAATAAATCGATGTTCTAATAAGAAAAAATTATCGCTCGATTTTAAATTCTAACTCAATTAAAAATTCAAAGATTTTGAAAAAATAAATAAATTACAAATTTGCGGCAATGATTAAATCACTAATACGGCGAAAAACCATTTCTACATTTTCTGCTGATTTTGCGGATGTCTCGTAGTATTCAAAACCTAATCCCTTTGAAAGATTTGAACCCTCTTCGTACGAAATTTTTCGTTCTTCTTCGAGATCCAATTTATTCCCAATTACAATACAGGGGACTTTGCCACAGTAATTCAATAAATTTTCATGGGTTACCTTGATTTCGTCGTAACTATTCGGACGCGTGATATCATATACTAAAAGCGCTCCCTGAGCCTCTTGGTAATAATCCCGTCGGATGAAACGAAAGCGGGCATCTCCGGCGAGATCCCAGATTTGGAGGAGAATTCTCCAATTTTTCTCGGGGTAATCTACGAATTTAATCAGAAAATCGGCGCCTAGTGTTTTTGAATATGTCTCAGAGAATTTTCCTGTCGTGAATCGTCTTATCAATGATGTTTTTCCAACGGCTGGTGCACCCAACACTAATAATTTAAACCCAAATGTTTTCACTTTTTCCATTCTTTCTCTTCTCCTATTTATCTAAGGTCTTTCTTTTCGCCTGTGCCTTTCATCGTGACTCATAGTAATAAATTGTAATAATCATATATCATGAAATTTCCTTTTTTATTTCTTTTTAATATTTATTTTAATTTGCAGACCCTCTTAAATTTTGGTAAACAAAATAAATTCGATATAGAGCTGTTAGATGGGAAAGAATTCCCACGAGGATTAGCCCTATATAAGCAAAGTTCAATAAAGCACAAATAACTAAAATGAATAACCGTTCAGAACGTGCAGCGATTCCCACATCACAATCTATGCTTTTGGTTGCCTCTGCTACAACTCTTATATAACTGACGATGATAACTCCGGTTAAAGCTAAGAGTATCCAAAAGAGAAATGGAATTCCGAAGAGTTGAGGGAGATTGGGGTAATGACCTAAAAATAATACCACTATAAAGGCGTCCGCATACCGATCCATCACAGAATCATAATAGCCTCCCGTATTTGACACTTTATTGGTTAATCGCGCTAGAGTTCCATCAACACCATCAAAGATTCCCGCAGTAAAGATAAGTATCGCAAAAATGAAAGAGCCCCAATAATTAGATAAGAAACCGAAGATCAGACTTCCTCCTAAAGCCAATAGAAATCCTAGAAGCGAAACTTGGTTAGGTGATATTCCAATTTTTTGAAATTGTTTTGCAATCCATACCACTAATGGTCGAAATACCCGTTTTATTCGGAATTTTGAGCCCATTATGACCAAATTTCCAAAAAACTTTAATTTAATTAAATGAATAATAACTCTTTTTTATTTTTAAGAAAAATATTACTCTAGAGTCATTAAATTTCTAAAGGTTATTCAGATGGAAGCATTAATAGATTTAGCCCAAAGAATAAAAAATGTTGATTTGAAAGAGAAAGTCATTGATTTTTTGGAAAATCCTGACATTTCTATTGAAAAGCTTGGAGATGAATTGTCAATTGAAGAAGCTCCAGCCTCAAAACTGTATCATCAATCCTATAAGGGAGGATTAATTGAACATACTGTTGGTACCACTCTTATTGCGCTTGAAATTGTTTATATGTTGGAGAAGATCCATCATATTGACTTTATTAATAAAGATCTCATAATCGCAGGTGGAATTCTTCATGATATCTATAAACCATTAACTTATACTAAAATAGGCCAAAAATATGAGCGGTCGAGATTAGGAAGTAAAATTGATCACACCTCGCTCATTTTCGCGGAGGCTTGGTCCCGCAAATTCCCATTGGAATTACTTCATATTCTGCTATCCCATCATGGAAAGGGTGGTTCAGCGGAGCCTCGCAGTTTGGAAGCCCTTATTCTGCATTTAGCAGATTATCTTGATAGCAACCTGTTAGGCGATATCTTAAAAGGGGCTCAAGATATAGCAAATCGGGCAGGCAAGAAGGTGAAAATAGAGGATTCTAGATTTGCCGCGATGATTTGCAATATTATGACGCAAGAAGGAATCCAGGGGGTAAAAAAATATTTAGAATCAATATGAATTTATTTGTTTGAGGAATGCTCGTGCTGATTAAAGAGTTTCAAAAAGAGGACCTAACCATTTATAAATTAATTCTAATACAAGGACTAAAATCTGTCAATATAAATAAACCTCAAGAAATAATCACTAAATTAAATTTAATAAATTCAAAATTTGGGGTTTGTGTTCAGGTCTGTGATGCGACACGTATTGCGACGTGGGAACATATTTTTTTCAGTGCGCTTTACGCTATGTTGGCTTTCCATCAAAAACAGAACCTCACCAATCAATTAGCAATGGAAATTCTGCTTTATATGTCTGGCCAACGACAAATTAAAATTGCCTTAGAGGAATTTGGTATAAAGTCCGGAAACGACATCATTCTAATTCTTGGGAATTCCGAGGAGACGTTAAAACAAGCGTTAATTGAATGTGAGAAGTTACTAGGAGGGGTCAAATCAGATGAAGTAATGGCTCTAGATGATAATTCTAAAGTTTCAGCAATTAAAGGTTATTTTCAAATTAACAACACCGAGTTAAATGCTGTGGCAGAATCAAATACTAAGGAATCACAGGAAACTGCGCTCTTAAATTTAATTTTAAATCGAATAGCGCTTGTAATCCTTGAAAAATAGCAATTACAAACCTAATTCGGCTTTGGATAAAATATCTTCAGATCTTAATAAGGACAGACCTGTAATATTTCCTAAAATCTGAATCATCACTATTCTATCGGGAGTGGTAAGATTTACTTTTCGGTTAATATAGCCGCCTACTTGTTGAATTAATTCTTGCGTATTCAAGGGCGAAAACCGGCTCTTCACTGTAATGCGAAACGTCTCAGTTTCAGAAATTCGGTTTACAAATCGGGCGGTAATTTGAGTTATTTTATCCATGGTTGATTCGGTAATTATTTCAATCGGTACAATTTTTAAAACAAATCGCAGCAGAAATGGATCATTTTTAATGATATTTCTGAGTTTTTTAATACCTTCAAGGGGATCTTGATTTGTCAGGGCGGTAATAAGTCCAGGAAAGTTAGTATGTTCTCCTTTTGCATTTTCATCGCCTATATTCAGGAGTAAATAACTTATTTCTGCAATTGCATCCTTTTCATGGAATCGCGGGCATGAGATTATAAGATTAAATTGCTTCTGCAAAATTTCAACCTAGCTTTGTTTATCTTTATGATATAAATCCTAAAGATAAAGTTTTATTAGTTGAAATTTTAATAACTTATTTCTGTAATAGCATCATTCCAAATACTGGACCAATCGTAATAAACACCAGAAAAAGATTTGGCGGTTCCTGATTTCGTACCAAAAATTAGACTTCATTTTGGTTTTTGAGTGTGAAAATGAAGAGAATGGCTGAAAATTGAAAAGTTAAAGTGAAAGTGAAGAAAATGAGCATTGAACTTTATAATGTAAATGATGAAGGCGAACTTGAGCAATTAGCTATCTCAGGGCTCGTCAAGGATATGCTTAACTCAGAAATGGTTGTGCTTTTAGTGGATGATCCCCAAAAAGCTATTTACCTCTGGAAAGGTAGTAACGCAAGAGTCCGGAAAAAATTTATTGCAGCGCGGCTTTCACAAGATCTTCGCGGGAAAAAGGGTTTAAGCTATAAAGTCGATAGTATCGACCATGGGAGTGAACCCCCTGCGTTTATTAATTTGGTGGGAGGACCTATATCAATGAGTGAAGCTCCCTCAACCGAAGCTATCGCACCACCCGTAACTAAAAAAACAGAGCCTAGTCCAGCATCACCAGTAGCTATAAAGCCCCCAAGTCCAAAAGAAGTTGCTATAAAGCCCCCAAGTCCGAAAGGAGTAATGATAAAACCCCCAAGCCCAACGATTCGACCACCGCCAGAAGAACCTTCTATAGATTTTTCAGAAGAACCTACCATTCTATCTCCATCACCTTCTATATCAACTCAAAGCGGCATTCAAACCCCGCCTGGAATCGAAGATGGTGTCAAAGCCATAATTAATGAGATTGAAAAATTACCTCCTCCTCCTCCCTACACACGCGAAATCGTTTTTATTGGTCCATATGCATTTACTGTTGCGGAACGTAAATACGAGATTGCATCTCCTCCGGAGGGGCAATTTCTGGCAAAAGGCTATGTTCCTCGTGCAATTATCCGATCTGGAAAGGTTCTCGCAGTAGAACTATTAAAAGGTGGACCATCCGAAGCGGCCGCTGATACCCAAATCCAAACCTTTAAAATAAAATTTCAAAAATAAATTACCGATGAAATTCATCTCACAAATAATTGGGAGAGGTTATTTCACTTTCTCAATAGATATTATTCCAAGACTAGTAAAAAAGGGATGTATTTATGGTAAAAGTAAAAAAAGGGAAAGAGATCTATGATATTCCTGATGAACTACTTTATGTGCAATCGACAAAAACTACGGGGCATAGTTGGGCACGGTTAGAGAACGATAAAGTTATAATCGGTATTACGGATTACGGACAAAAACAGCTAAAAGAAATTGTCTATATCGAACTTCCAGACCGGGGTGCGAAGATTGAAGGTTTAATTCTTGAGAATGGTGTTCCAAAAAGTAAGCCTATTGGAGCAATTGAATCAACAAAAACTAGTATCGACTTTTTCGCGCCCATTTCAGGAACAATTACTGAGAAGAATGATGAAATTGAAGGAAATCCAGGCATTATTAATCAAGATCCGTATGATGATGGGTGGATTTTGCAAGTTACGCCTAGTAATTTAAAAAAAGAAAAGGAACGTCTATGGTCTGCTGAAAAATACGCCCAAGAACTCCAAAAAATGTAAATTGATTTCTATTTTTTTACATTTAAATCTTACATCTGAGCTTCTAAGATCAATCTTCCACTGAAATATTTTAAAATATTCCTTTGAATAAGTTGTTTCACCCGTTTAATTGGAACAAATCTGAGGCAATACTCCTGAAAAATGGTTAGCATGCCTGAATATTTTATTTTTTGAAATCTTAAACGCCGCAACTCCCACAGGATAATAAATAAATTACCAATCGAACCGGGGCGGAAATAAGGGTTATAATCACGTTTCCGTATGAATTTGATTGCTTTTCGGATTAGCCCAATTTTATTTGCAATCTTTTTAGCAAAGTATCTTATTTTACCATTAATATAAACGATGATATAATAGGAGTTCAATATATTATTACTATCAATTATAAGTTTCCCATGGGCCTTTAACACAGATCTCGCATTTGTAAAAGTTTTATAACGAGTAGGAATAAAAAAGAGTGAATTATAATAAAAAATCTTTTCCATCGAACGTTTAAAGGGGAGGAATTCTGCATCAGCCGTTACTAAATAAAAAGTTGTATAATCCGCTTTTCTAAATTTATTTTTCGCATAGGTTAAGATCCTATGAGAAATGTCAAGCCCTACATATACTATTCCTGCTTTGGATAATAATAATCTGCCAAATTTCCCTTCTCCTGCCCCAATTTCAAGAATAAATTCATTATCGTGGGCATCTATTGATTTTATCATTTTTAAATCTAATTTGGATAACTTGGGATGTTCATGGACCCATTTTGTCCAATCGTCCGTATAAGAACTTTTAATAAAATAGGATTTATCTGGCAAACTAGGACTCAACTTATTCTATTATATCATTAAATTTAAAAGTCTTGTAATATCCAGCATCTTCAGATTCGAATTTAAAGCAGCTATAGCATCTGATAAATTATGCTGACAGAAAGGACATGAGCTGACAAGATATTCGGCATTGGTACTTTCTGCCTCTTTTATTCGCTGTTTTGCGATCTCCAATGCCCAATCTTTAAAGCCGGATTTTACGCCTCCGCCCGCTCCACAACACCAGGCATTTTCTTTTATACGGCGCATTTCAATGAACCGCACCCCCGGGATGGCTTTTAGGATCTCCCGCGGTGCATCATAGACTCCTATATGCCGTCCGAGATGACAGGGATCATGATAGGTAACCGGGTGCGGAAATTCTTTTGTTAGTTTCAATTTTCCATTCTTTAAAAGATCATAGAGATATTCGGTTATATGTAAAAGTTCAATTCCCGTCTCTTGCTTTAAAATTCGAGGATAGTCTTCTTTAAAAGTGCGAAAACAACCCGCACACGAGAAAACTATTTTTTTGGCGCCCAGTTTCTTAGCTACTTCTATATTATGCTTCACAATTTGTTCTACAAGGTCTGTTTGTCCAGTTCTTAATAGCGGAGATCCACAACACCATTCTTCTGGGCTCAGAGTAAAATCGGCTTTCACCTTTTTTAAAAGAGAAAAGGTCGCTCGAGCAATTTCGGTTTGCCGATAGGAGGAAGTACAACCCACAAAATAATAAATTTCTGCCCGTTTCGGAAGGTTTTCCTGTTCAATCCATTTTAAACGATCACGGTGGGATTCTTTATAGGGAT
>CAYGYC010000258.1:0-6561 GCA_964353755.1 uncultured archaeon
GAAGGATAAATGTAAAATAATAATGAAATATTTAAAGAATCCAGAAAAATTTGATAAGTGGGTTCCCAGAAATATTCTTTTTTATGGCGAGCCGGGAACGGGTAAAACAATGATGGCACGGGCACTTGCCTGTGAAACGGATGTGCCCATTTTATTAACGAAAGCGACTGAATTAATAGGATTACATGTAGGTGATGGCGCTCGAAGAATACACCAATTATACGCATTAGCTAAAGAAAATTCCTCATGTATAATTTTTATTGATGAATACGATGCTATTGCATTGGACCGTAGATATCAATCGATTCGAGGGGATGTGTCAGAAATAGTTAATGCTCTTCTTTCAGAAATGGATGGTTTAAGTTCAAAACAGGGAGTGATTACTATTTGCGCAACAAATGCACCCTCATTACTAGATCCTGCAGTGAGAAACAGATTTGAAGAAGAGATTCCCTTTCATTTACCGACTTACGAGGAACGTTTGGAAATATTAAAATTGTATTCAAAGGATGCCCCAATAAAAATTACTGCCGATTTAATTAAGTTTGCGAAGGAAACTAATGAATTTTCTGGGCGGGAATTAAAAGAGAAACTTATTAAAGGGGCCATTCATCTTGCTATTCTACACGATGAACCAATAATCACATCGAAATTATTTGCAGATGTGCTTGAACGAATACAAAGAGAAAAAATACCCAATAGAAATAAAATCATTTATGGTTAAGTTAATGTACGGTTCGAAACGGTATTTTCCAAGCATTAAAACGTCCAATAAGGACTAAACAAATCCTTAATTTGAGAAATTAATTCTTTTCCGTATTCTACAGTTTCTGAATCAATTTTAGGGGGATCATCTTTTAATTCAATCCCCAGGTCAGCAAGTACAGAAATTTCTTGGAGAATACCTCGAGAAACAGCGGATAAATTATAACCACCTTCCAATACAATAACCATACGCCCCTGGCAAATTTCCTCTGCGGCACTTTTTGCTTTTCGTATAATGCTTCCGAATCCCTGAGTCGTTAATCTCAGATCGGTTATTGGGTCTGAGAAGTGCCCATCGAATCCTGCTGAGACTAGAATAATATCCGGTTTAAATTGCCTAACAACAGGGAAAAATATTTCATCCATAACTGCTAAATATTGAGCATCGCCTGAACCAGGCTTCATGGTGATATTAAAAGTGTATCCTTTTCCTTCATCTTCTCCAATTTCATCTAAGTAACAGGTCCCAGGATACAGCGGGACTTGGTGGAAATCAAAGTCTAATACCTTAGATTCCTTAAAAAATGTATAAGAAGTCCCATTACCAGCATGAGCATCGTGATCAAGGATAAGTACGCGATCAATATTTTTATAGCGCGCTCGTAATGACCGGGCAAGAATGGCGATATTATTAAAAATACAGAAACCTCTAGCTGCGCCTTCTCGGGCATGATGCCCCGGAGGACGTATTAAACAAAATGCATTAGATATTTCGTTGGAAACAACTTTATCTCCCGCATTAATTGCACCACCAGCCGCTAAAAGAGCTGTATCATAGCTTTTTTCAGATACGACGGTATCACCATCCAACCAGCCGCCCCCTTGCAAACACACTTCTTTTACATGCTCAATGTAGTATGAAGTATGAACGCTCTTAATCTCTTCAACACTTGCCGGGGAAGGCTTAATATGAATAACTTTTCCGGAATCAAAAATCTTATATTTATTTAACAAATTCCACGTTTCTACCAATCTACCCTTGTTTTCTACATGGTTCCCCCCTGTGTCGTGAAGTAAATAATCTTCGGAATAAACTACTCCTGTTGGTTTTCCTTTTACCATCAATCATTCGCTCCAAAAATTATCTAAATTAATAAACTAATTTAATAAATTCATCACAATTAAGAAAACATTGTTTATTCAAAATTACAAGTATAAATTATTTTACTACCTCTTTTTTATTTATCTTTTTAAAAAACGACCTTTGTTACCGTAATATTCTTTATCATCTTTTTCTTGTTTTATTTTGTGAATCAAACCATGAAAATTGCGCATCCTTGCTTTGATAATATTGCCCATTATGAAATCTTTCGAATTCATCTTCCAGTAGCTTTAAAATGTAACATCAAATGCAAATACTGCGATAGAAAAATTGGGGCGCATTATCATGCTACAAGACCGGGGGTTTCAAAACAAATAATCACACCAGATCAGGCTTTAAAATTAGTGGATAAACATTTGAAAGAGAGAAGTTCTAAAGAAGCTGTTATAGGGATTGCTGGTCCAGGAGAGGCCCTTTACAACAATGAAACTTTCCGAACATTAGAATTGATCAATTCTAAATATCCAGAGGCTCAGCTATGTGTTTGCACAAATGGATTGCTACTAAATAAGGAAGCAGGGCACCTTTATGATTTGGGGGTAAGATATATCACTGTAACCATCAATGCTATATCTCCTCTAATTGGAGAAAATATCTATTCTTGGATAATTTACGATGGAAAATTATATCGGGGGGTTGAGGGCGCGAAAATTTTAATTGAAAATCAACTGGCAGGGGTAAAAAAAAGTTCCGAACTAGGTATTCTTGTAAAAATCAATAGCGTCTTAATCCCAGGAATAAATGATTTTCATCTTGTAGATATTTCAAAGAAAATTAAAGAGTTAGGAGTACATATTCACAATATCATGCCGCTTATTCCTCTGGCAGAATTGAGTCATATCCCACCACCCACATGTGATTCACTACGGAAAGTGCGTGATCAGTGTGAAAGGGTTTTACCACAATTTCGCCTCTGTAAACAATGTAGAGCCGATGCATGTTCAATTCCTGGTCTGGAATAACCATAAATTTGTTTAAATCATTCTTTTATACTAAAGAATGAGCAAAAATTTTTTAATGCCAATGCATTACTTTAAAAAGAAATAAAAATTATCTCCGAAACAACTTTTAATTAGAAATTAAAAAAATAATGGGATTTAAATGCCAAAAAGAAAATATAGAAGTAAAAAAACGGGATTGGAACTTCTCGCAGCGGTCCTTGTGGCATTAGGGGCAGTACTATGCGTGGTCCTAGGAGTCTTAAGCATAGTTGCAAACCTTAGCGGTGGTTTTGATGTAAGTCAATGGGCCTTTGGGATTATTTTTCAGGATTATCCTATTAAAGAAGTAATGGCAATTATTTGTGGTATTGTTATCATAATAATTGAAGGATATAATAAATTGAATGATTATTGGTCTATAATTGGCATTCTAATTCTGGGATTTCTAGGCGCAACCGTTGGAGCACTGCTAATCATCATTGGGGCTTTAATAGCCATCATCGAAAAAGTCCGGCACGAATAAACTTCTCCTTTTTTTTAACTCTTTTTAAAAGAAAAAAATTCTTAATAGGCTAATTGAAAAGGTAAATTATTTCAAAACGTGTCCTAAATTCTAGCGTTTGAATAAAATTGAGTGTGAGAGAATTTAAGTGGTTGAAAAAAAGGAAATTAAATTTGAATTCGAACAAAAAATGGGGATATATAAAAATTTACTTGAGGAAGGGGAGAAATATGAACAGGATAATAGATTTGATCAAGCATTTAATATCTATCTAAACGCAGAAAAAATAGTAAAGAAATATGGGTCCAAGAATGAGATAGGAAATTTATTTTTTAGAAAAGGTCGAGTGCTGGCCAAGAAAGCAGATTTAAAGAAGGCACTGAATTCGTTTAACGAATGCTTAAAATTATTAAAAAAAGGAGGGGCTATTGCATTACAATTAGCTAATGTTAAAGAGGCTATTGGAGATGCTTATAAAATAAATGGGAATATGGAAGAATCCTTGAATGCCTATCATGAATCCTTAAAAATTTTACAAGATGAAAAAGAACGAGTTATTTATACACACTCACACCTTATAAATCAGATTTTAGAAGCAATTGCGAAACAATACAACAACATAGGAAAAATATATGTTATGTTGAAGAATTGGGACAAGGCTTTAGAAAACTGTCGAGAATGTTTAAAAGTCGCCTCAGATTCCAAATCGATTTCAGTAATTTTTAATTCCAGATTAACAATTGCGAGAGTATATTTGGAAAAAAAGGATCATAATACCGCATTAGAGTATTTAATGAAAAGCATTGAAATGGCTAAAAAAGAAAATGATGAAAATAATTTATTAACTATATATTTAGAAATAGGGCATATCTATAAAATCGGAAAAAATAGTCAATTAGCACTTGATTTTTACAAAAAGGGATTGAAATTAGCTGAAAAACTAGAAAATAAGATTTCATTAACCAGAATTCTAGATGATATTGGAAGTCTTTTTTTAAAGAGTAATAGGAAAAAGGCTTTAGAGTTTTTTCAGCAAAGTTATGATATTGGAAATAGAATAAATCAATATCATTTTGAATATATTCTATATCATTTAGGAATACTCCACTATTTGGATGCGGATTATGAGAATGCATATAAAAATCTTGTAGAAAGTTCGAAACATGCTGAAAAATCTGGTAATAGACAACTTCTGTTCAAAATTTTTAAAAAAATTGGTGATATATGGAAATATAAACAGAATTTTGATGATTCAATATACTATTATAAAAAGGCCCTAGATATTACACAGGATATAGAAACGGAAACCAAAATTTTAAACGAAATTGGACTAATTTATTTGTTATCAGGCAATTATTCTATGGCAAATGAATATATTCAAAGATCTTTTGATGAATTTCGAATGCTATTTTTTATTGAATCAGATACAAATAAAAAACAACAATTAATAGAATATTTTGCGGATATACCGCAAAATATGTGCGCACTAAAATGTAGATTATATGACAAGACGAAAGATATTCAATTATTAAAAGAAGCACTAGGATTTTCTGAATTTTTGAGTATTGAAAATATGCCATATAACCTGAAGCTTTGTTTTAATACCATAGAATGTCCTGAGCGGAAAAAGAATCAAAGTAAAATTACTGAAAATAGTTTGATACTTAAAAAATTAATAAATCAGTATAAAATGGAACCAAATAATAAAATGAAAGATAAGTTACTGAATCAGATTAGAGAGATTAGAGAAAATATATTGCAACTAGTGTATAATATATGGGAAAGTTGTAATGAGCCAGCGGAAAGCTTTCCTCCATCGGGAGAACGAATTATTGACAGATTTTTTCAAGGGTTAACAGGTAACAATGATTCCTGGGCGATTCTCAAATTTATATACATTAACTCTATAAATACATTGTTTATTTTTGTAATTGATATTCTAAAAAAGGAGATACACTTATTTTCAAAAGAATTAAGTGAGACTTTAATTAATTCTATTTTAAATAAAACAAATCAGTTAGAAACCTTAAAAAATGAGGGATCTCAAATAAAAATTGAGAAAATTTACATTTCCTTTATTAATTTATGGGATAAATTTGTTCCCAAACCACTCTCTAATTATTTAATCAAGCAAAAATTCAAACATCTTACCCTTATTCCTCACTCTTTTTTATGGGACCTTCCTTGGGAAATAATGCAGATTGGGAAACAATACGTAAATAATTTATTCAAAAACTCGCGGAATTACAGTTTAGATCATTTAAGAGCTGATATGGGGAGAAAAACAGGTGATCAAACCTATATTTTAATGAAATCTGTAGATAATAAAGAATGCAAATTACTTTTTATGAAAGACTTGGCAGTAATATCTTCAAATGGAGAAAATTATGAAAAGGAATTTCTGAACTATATATCTAATGAGATTAAAGGGAATAATAATATAGCGACTAGTGTTCAAAACTTTCGAGCGTATTTCTTACCAAAAGAAACTAGTGAATCTCTTGAAAATAGTAAATTATCTTATGTAAATTCATTTTTTTTGATTGGAAATCCATTTTCTAATAAATAATTTTGGATTTTTCCCTAATATGGATTCATTTTTAGAAGGAGAGAATGGTATCGATAGTAAGTATTATAGAACAAATTGCAAATGATCCTTAGAAGGTCTAATTAACAGACCCTGGCTCTGGAGTTCAATCAATTGTTTTGAGACCCATTCCACCGAAAACCCAGCTTGTTGCGCTTCCCTATAAAATAATTTTTCATCAACCATTTGGTTTGATGCGTTTTGCTGAACCCTATTTATGAACTCAAGAAAGGAATCTATTTTTGATTTTGATTTTATAGAATTTTTTTGTGAGTTTGCAATCTCTTGCCGTATTTTGGGGGGTAGGGCTAAATTTTGAACAAGAAAAATTGCTTCCTGAATTGATTTGGCTGTTTTCACAATTTTTTGCCGATTAGTTTCGATATTTTTCTGACATCTAGGACAGAGCTTCGTTTTTTGAAGTTCTGGACAGTATAATATGGTGTTACAACGAGGACAATGAAAAAGTTTGTAATTCGTCATTATCTTTCATCTAAAAATTTTGTATAACCGTTTATTGATTGAAAAATTATTAGTACCTTATTAAGAATAATTAATAATAACTCATACAAAAATTACTAAAAATTCCTAAAAAAAAATTTTACAAGGGAGATTCACTTTTTGAGTGGAAAATATAAATAATATGAAACATAATTAATAATTA
>CAYGYC010000259.1:0-6518 GCA_964353755.1 uncultured archaeon
CACTTCTACCAGGTCCTAAAATACAAGATTATATCACCAACCAAGAAAAAATAAAAGTTTTATCGAATCTTCATCGATTCCAACCACAAAATTATAAATCACTATTATATCTATATGCTGGAAGTTCGAAGATTCAATATAAAATTGATCACGAACTTTTAGAATTTGAAATTACAGAAAACGACTATAAATGTTTTTTTAAGAAGGAAGAAGTTGCAAATTACAATTTTTTGAGCAATTTTTTTCAAGTAAACGATAAAGAACTAAGAGATTCAGTTATATTTATTCCTAATAATACATCCATTATTGAACAAATGGAAACAAAAATGGAATCTTTGAAAGAATTAATTATGAAGAAAGGATTTCATGTGAATGTTGCCGAAAGTCTCAATAAATGCGTGGATGACATATATAGTGAAATAGTATTTCTAAAACCAATTAGTATAAGAAAAGTTTTTCCTAACAATAGTGTATACATAGAATTAAGGGATCTTGGGTCGGGTGCTGAAAAAGCAATAAAATTAATGTCCTTATTGGAGGCTGTAAATCCAAAACTTTTATTAATCGACGATTTTGAAGCAGGATTTCACCCCTCTTTGATAAAATTAGTTCTTAACTGGTTAAAGGGAAAAAAATGGCAAATTGTGATATCTACTCATAGTTTAGATGTATTATATAATTTAGTAGAAATTAATCCAGAAAAAGCTACTGTATTACAATTATATAAATCGGATAAAGACATTTTAACTTATAGAATTTTAACTTTAGAAGTACTTAAAGACCTTCTAAATGCAAATACAGATCCTCGTTTATTAGCAGATATTCTTCATTTATAAAAATTCGATGTGGTAGCTTTGAGATTGATAAGAGAACTTAAAAAAAATAAGCCCTTACTCATAATTATAACTGGAGATGGTAGAAGCGATGTTAATATACTTGAGGAATTGTGTAAAAGATATAATGGATTAGATAAAATCTTATGGTATCCTGTTACAATAATTAAAAAGCCGACGGGTTTGAGTGCGCTTGACTCTGTAAAGCATCTTTCTAGGCTCTATCGAATTAATTTTTTTCTTTTTATTGTAGATGGAGAATACATCGAAAGGGATGCCAATTATCAAATTCAGAATTATTTACAAGGTATAGGAATCAGAAGTATTGAGATCGTACCAATTCAAGAAGCTTTTTTTATAAAATGTAAAATAGGTAGTTATAACATAATTCTATATTGTATTATACTTGGTCCAGAAACATTCTTAGAGGAGGAAATTATACGATTAATTGAATTCGAATTAAACATTTCAATTAATCTCTCTGGAAATAGAGATAGTATTTGGAAAGAGAGGATTAAGAGAGAAATTAAGCAAATATTACTAGGAAGACATACGAATGTTGAGAATTTAATAAAAAATGCCAGTGAAAATAATTTAGAGATAGCATTCCCAAATTTATGTGCAGTCTTTAGAAATATTGAAAAGGATTGTTAATATCCCATCAAAGGCGATTAATTTTTTAAAAAAATATTATTTACGAGTATAAACCTCTATTTTTCTTCTTCGTTCTATCAACCACGAAGGAAAGGAATCGCGGGAATATTATACAATCCCTCGCCCCACAGAAAAACGTAGGGAAGATTTATTCCTGGCTGATTTCAGTAAACTGAAAGAAAATATTGATTTTAATTTGCCTCACATTGTGAAAGCCGATTAAAATGACAGAAATAACTTAAATTGGATTGAATTGAATAAGATTTTCCATCAAATTCTCTCAATTGGTTGCATACCCCGAATATACTGCGTTTTAAAAAGATTAATCAGTTTTCTCAAGGAGCGTATTGCATTTATAGCAAATTTTCGGTTTGGATTGGAATTTGGTGCCGCAAGTGGGACAAATCGTTTGAATTTCCTTGAGCGGGGCATGTTGAAGTACTTTATTGCGCGATGCTATTAAATAGGCTCCACCCACCGCAGGACCTGCCGAAAGCAAACCGAGGAGTAATCCCAGCCCGATAGTTTGCCCGAGAAATTCCAGGGTGGTATGACTTGAAAGAAAAAAAGTCCAATACGTGGGAATGTAGCGTGACATGAGAAAGATCCAGGTCAGGCTGAGAATGAAGCCCGTAAGAATGGAGACGACCAAGGCGCCTTTCCAGGAGCGGCAAATAATGCCGCCTAAGGCAGCTGCAATAAACCAGGACGGAAGAACCCAGAAATAGGCAAACGGATGGTGCAACAATTCAAACGCTGCGATGACATGAACCCCTGCAAATGAATCATAACTCCAATAAAGTTGGGCATAGTATTCGGCATAAGGGAGATTCAGGTAATAGACCAGAACAGTGGCAACCAAGAAAAAGAGAACGCTCCCGAAAAATTTTCCCATTATCCACGCCTAATTCATGCTTATATTTGTTGAACGAGTAATTGAATTCCTTCTACCTGAATTACTTTAATTTTAGAGCCAGCCTGAATAGTACCCGAAGTAGAGTGGGCACTCCAGACCTCATGGCGTAATTTGACCTGCCCGCGGGGAGTCAAATCGGTTAATGCCGTGCCCTCTTGCCCAATGAGTTCCTCCTGCGGGTCGATTGCTTTATGCGCGAAAACCGGTTTATAAATGTAATAATGCATGACGATAGTGATTATCGTCGCACAGATAGCACCAATTGTAATATAAATAAACACTGTGGGATAGATGGCTATTAAAATAATGGCGACAATAAGAATGATGGCTATTTCCGTTATCGAGGAAAATAAAACATAGCGCCATAGTCTAGAATCGACCAAATCAATCAACTCCCGCGGATTTTGTGGCTAATGCACTCGCGAACGCAATTGCGCTTTCATACTCAAACAGGGGGCCGACCCGCGAAGTATCAATGATCGGAGGGGAAAGGTTATAATACCAAGCCCCATGGGATTTCCCATTGCCCAAATGAACAAGGGTCCGATAAATAAGATTTCCCGAAATGCCATCCGGCGCCAGAATAAATTTGCATTCAGCGGCAATGGCATTTTCAATGAGAATTTCATAATGTTGGATTTTAACCGTAATTCCTTGCTGTTGGAGAATGGAGATTAATTCTTCTGCTTCCTTAATCGTCTTATCAACGCGTCGATCTCGACCAATATCACTTACTCGCCCGCCAGAAAGGATCCCAATAGGTTCTTTCTCCAAATTCAAGGTTTCTAACAGGGAAAGAGCCGCATGGACGAGGGTCACTTTCTCGGCAAGATTTTTCCCCTCGTCAATACCGAGGGGAGCAAAGAGGAAGGAGAAATTCGAAGCAGTCTCTAGAAGGGCAATCCGAAATAGGTGGGCGGTATTAAATTGCTGTTTCACCTCATTTAGGAATTTGGAAGAACTCAAGGAGCCGCGAACCGCGCCAGCGATTTCATTTTTACGCAACAGTTCAAGTAGAGTTCGCTCGGGATGTGGGGAATGCATAACTTGAAGTTTTGAAGAAATGCCATAGGATTCAATTTCAGTTTTATTTCCGATGAGGAGGATATCTGCCAGATTTTTTTCAGCCGCAGATTCGGCGGCTTGTATAGTTCGGCTAATATATTCTCGCTCTGTTAAGTCCACTCCAATGCCTATTAATTGCTTTTTAGCTTGAGCAATTTTGATGATCTCTCGAATCAAATTTCGTCTTTCCTAAGGTCTTTTAAATTTAGCCGGAACATTCTCAGCGATTAACGTGAGGAACCGGATACCGTGCTTAATATCCGAGAAAGAAGCAACGCCGGCGGGACTGTGTACATACCGGGTGGGAATCCCGATATTTGCGGTAGGAATTCCCCGCCGCGCGAGGGTAATTTCGGTCCCATCGGTAATTCCACCTTCCATGATTTCAAGTTGATAGGGAATCTCATGCTTCTCCGCCAGTTTAATGAGAAAAGTCTTTACCCCGGGGTGGATAATATAGCCATCCTGTAACGAATCCTGCCTTCCATGCGCAATCGTGATAGTGGGTCCTTTTCCTAAATAAATCGGAGATTCGCCCTTTGTAACCAGTGGATAATCGCCCGCCAAGGCAATATCAAGGCTAATCCCTAAGCCAATCGGATGATCAGTATCCACTGCAAAGGTACTTGTTTTAGCTCCATGCAGCCCGGTTTCTTCCCGCACCGAGGCGACACAGATGAGCGGAACGGAAGGATTCGCCCGTTTAAACGCTTCAATCATCATGGCTACGAGGACGCGATTATCCAGCGCTTTTCCACAAAATAAGTCGCGGGATAATTCTTGATAAGGGCCCAGCCACATGATGGGATCTCCAATGGTTATTCCAAGGGATTTAACGTCGTCCAGCGACGCCGCTCCTACGTCAATAAACATCTTTTCCCGCGAAACGACTTTTTTCCGTTCTTCGGAATTCATGAGGTGGGGAGACTTTGTCCCGATCACCCCAAATATGGGTCCTTTTGCTCCGTGAATTTGGACCCGTTGCCCCAAGGTCACCTGATCAAAGAACCCACCTAAATACGAAAATTGAAGGAACCCGTTATCATCGATAAATCGGACCATCATCCCAATCTCGTCCATATGGGCCATAAACAAGAGCGCTGGTGCGGTAGGGTTTGTGCCTTTCTTCCGAAAAATAAAATTGCCGAGCGCATCGGTGTAAGATTCTTCCGCATAAGAAGCGACCTCTTTCTCAACTAATTTCCGCACGGGATCTTCAAATCCCGGGGGCCCAGTAGCCTCAATCAAGAGTTTTAAAAGCCTTTTTAATTCTTTCTCTTCTTCTGCCATTTGCCTCACCCATTTTTACCTATGGGCAAAATAAACCAAAATGTCGGGTTTAACTTGATTAACTTTCCCGAATCCAAACCGTTCAAATTGGATAAGTTGCCCTACTTTTAAATTTTTACAATCCGGTTCGCCCATTCCTTCTAGTGACGTCCCGTCATCCATCATGACTTGTATTTTGGTATTATTCCTTTGAGGAACCCATTGAATAATGGGGGCTTTCCTATCGCGTGCATCTTCCATCGGCTTACTGAAAAAGTCTGCCAGAATCACTTGATTTATTTTTTTAATTTTAATATTACATAAATCTTTCAATCGGATGATGGAATCAATTTTCAGCAATTCGGCTTCTGACTGGGGGATAAACACTTCAGCGGTGCCCTGTGAAATCGGGAGAGGAATGGTTCGCTTTCCCTTTTCCGGATGCTCAGGATGGACCAGAGGGGTGGCGATTAATTCGGAAAAAGGAACATTTTTAATAAGTAATTTGCGAGGATTAGGGACGAAGAAAAAGCGTAAGGCGATGGGATCAATAATTCTTTTATTCCGGGCATATAAATCATCAGAACTATAATCGATATCAACATTGCTCAGCCCTAGAGAGAGGATTGCGTCTCGCAAGGCAGCCGGATCTATTCCGCGCTTCATGAGCGATTGCAGGCTCCAAGCTCGGGGGTCATCCCAACCCCGATATATACCGGATTCAATATTTTTGCGGGTTTCCGTCTTACTTAATTTCAACCCTTTAAATTTGATCAATCCGTAATGAAGGAAATCAATGAGGGGCCACTTGAATTGCTCCCAAACCCATTGTTCGATATAATCCTCTTTAATGAGGTCTTTACCACGTAAAATATGCGTAATACCGAGCAAATGGTCATCCACTGCCCAGGAAAACTCGAGCAAAGGCCACACTATGTATTTGGACCCCACCCGCGGATGCACCCGCTTGGCAATTCGCATAATTACCGGGTCGCGCACGGAGGGGTTCGGGTTATCCATCCCCACCTTCAGACGCACTACCGCTTGCCCTTCCTCATAAGTTCCCGCTAACATCTTCTCCCATTCTGTTAAATTCGTTTCGGTGGCTTGATTCCGATGCGGGCACGGACGTTGCTCGATTTTAAAAGATTCTCGCCACGCCTCTGCAGGGCAGGTACACACATAAGCAATATTTTTTTCAATGGCGTTCTTGCAGTATTCATATGTCTTCTCAATTCGATCAGATTTGTAGATTTTCTCGTGGTATTTTACCCCTAAGTACTCCAAGCCCTCCACAATCATATCATAGGCGTCGGGAACTACTATTTTTTCTTCAGATCCAATGGTATCATCAAACACCAGGAGTAGTTTACCTTTATACCGCTTCACATAATAATCATTTAAAATAACCATCCGGGCGTTCCCAATGTGCAGTGGACCACTGGGATAAGGAGCCATCCGCATTACAATAGGTTTATCGGCATGGGGTAAGGGATCTAATTCCCTTTTCTCTTCTACCTTCTTCACTTCCGTAAATTCCGGAGGTAACTTCGCAATCTCCTCATTGATAACTTCAATAGACAGCTGATTCAATTCATTTATAATATCTTCTACTAATTTCGATACTTCTATGCGATTATTGCGATATTCGGGATAATTCCCCAAAATGTGACCTAAAACGGCGTTCTGATTTGCTTTTCCCTTGTATTTCACGGCATTTAATAAAGCCAATGCCCGTATGATCATTCTTAAATCACTCGTCACTGCGATACACTCCTCTT
>CAYGYC010000260.1:0-6417 GCA_964353755.1 uncultured archaeon
GTACCGTGGATGAAACACCGAGAGCTGCCTATTTGGATAACCCAGAGGAAGCCATGAAGAAAATGAGTGCATTACCAGCCAGATTCGCGAAAGATGGCGTCATTCATGCCGGAAATAGTAGTGCTATTTCAGATGGAGGCGCTGCTATGACGCTTATGACTGAGGAGAAGGCAAAGCAATTGAGCATTAAACCGATGGCCCGCGTTTTAGAAATTTCAAATGCAGCATCCGATCCGCGCATTGTGCTTACAGGTCCGATCCCTGCGACCCAAAAATTGCTGAAACGCCAAGGTATCAAATTCGATGATATCGATGTTATCCACATTAATGAAGCGTTTGCTTCCGTACCCTTTGTAGCTATGCAGGAACTGGGCAGCAATGCTTTGACCGATGAACGATTAAATACCAGTGGCGGCGCTATTGCGGGCGGACATCCTATTGGTGCATCAGGCGTTGCTTGGGCAACGGAACTCCTTTGGGAAATGATCCATAATCATAAACGCTTAGGTCTCTTCACCTTATGCGCAGGCTTTGGAAACGGAATGTCAGTATTATTTGAGAATTTGCAACTGTAAATAAAAAAACTCTTCCCTATTTTTTTTATATTGTTTGTTTTTTCTTTTAATCGCATTAATATTAAATCAGGCTATACTTAGACAATCATAAAATTCGGTTCCTGTGGAGGTTCATTCTGCTAATCATTCTTCTTTTAAATTACTATTTTAGTGATTCTCAGCTCGGTCGATTTTTTTCTGTTTTTTAAAATAAAAAATATTAAAATCTCTATTAACCTAACTTATTCATAAAAAAAAATATAATTGGATCATTGAAAAAATACACAAACAAAAAGAGTGGATGGAAAATGAAACGGAAATTATTGATTTTTGCTTTGTTATTCATCAGTTTCTTCAGTATGCCGATGAGTTTTGCATGGACTTCGAATGGAACGATTATATGTGATGAAACGCAACATGAATACGATCCCGATATATGCCCTGATAATAAAGGAGGCGCAATCATCGCGTGGGGTGATGGTAGATCAGGATCGGATATCTATGCCCAACGAATTGATTCAAAGGGCAAGATCTTATGGACCTCCAATGGAGCCCCAGTCTGTACTGCAGAGGATGAACAATCTAACCCAAAAATTTGCAGCGATGGAGCCGGGGGCGCAATCATCGTTTTCGGTGATATTACTACAGGGGATATAGACCTTTATGCTCAGCGAATAAATGCACAGGGTACTAAATTATGGGATGCGCGGGGCATACCCATCTGTACCGCCGTAAATGACCAAACCCAATATAAAATTATCCCTGATGGAGTGGGAGGCGCATATATCGCTTGGATGGATAGAAGAACGGGTTTCGATGTTTATGTCCAACGGATAGATTCTGCAGGGCATCCCAAATGGAATGCCAATGGGACGGTAGTGTGCAATGCGACCAAAGATCAAACCGACCCCGTGCTCTGTTTAGATGGCGCAAACGGTGTGATTATCGCTTGGACGGATACAAGAATGGGATTCGGAGATATTTATGCGCAGCGGTACAACTCAGCGGGACAAGCTCAATGGACCTTAAACGGCACAGCCATTTGTAACGAAGGAGGCGGTCAGACAACGCCCAAAATTTGTAGTGATGGTCAAGGAGGCGCCATCCTTGCGTGGTGTGATTTTAGGACTCTCGGCGCAATTTACATGCAACGGATCAATAATCAGGGAACCTCGCTCTGGGCTTCTAATGGAATTTCGGTTTATACCATGTCCGGGAGTTTAGAGGATCTTCAGATTGTGCCAGATGGAAATGGTGGGGCTATCATCGCTTGCATAGATGATAATTCCATTTTTACCCTAGTTACACAACGCCTTGATTCGACAGGTACCAAATTATGGACGACGGGTGGGGTCTCGGTTTTTGAATCAACGTCGATAATTTCGAACTTGGTTATTGCTGATGATGGGACAGGAGGCGTCGTCCTCGTCTGGACTGATGATCGAATTGATCTCGAACCAGATCTTTATGCACAACGAGTAGATTCATCTGGAACTCCTGTCTGGGCTACAAATGGCATGATTATCTGCAACGATCCAGCGACGCAAAATGACCCTCGAGTAACTCGGTCAGGGACTAATATCATAATCGGCTGGGTAGACGGTCGAAATGATAATTGGGATGTGTATGCATACGGATTAACTTTGGCTAAAAACTATTTCATCATCATTTTGATAGCAATAATCGTTCCGCTAATCCTCTTAGGCCTGGCATTATTCGTTCGCTATAAAAAACAAGACCAATTTTCTTAACGTACATTCTTTCCATTTTTCCTTTTTTTCCTTTTTAAAAAGTTACTTTTTTTTATAGGCTCTTTCTTCAAATTCTTCTATTAATAACTGTAAAAGACTAAAGCAACAAATTTAAATCGATTTATTCAATAAATTAAGAATGATAGAAATGACTAAATTAACGAAACCTGTAGAATTTGTGTGTAATCTGGATCAAAAGGTAAAGAATAAATAGTTTTGTTAGTCAATCTAGAAATTGAAGATTTTAATGAAAAACTAGAATTGTGGGATTTATTGGATCAGGTTATAAGAAGTAAAATTTTTAATCTAATAGACAAAATAGAGAATTTGAGGGATAAGGAAATATATAAGGATTTTAACAGAAATTTCTTAATTAAATTTTATCCATTATAAAGGTAGCGTGATTTTTATTAATAAATATTAATTTGGATAGATCCTTCATTTCAGATCAGATTTCTCACAAAAATTATTAGTAAATTTAGATTTATCATTGTAGAGTGAAATACATGAATATTTCAGATATGAAAATAGGCGTCCCTGCACCTATTGTGCCACCGCTCGAAAAGAATTTAATTATTGCAAAGAAGTTGGATGAATTACAATATGATTCGATGTGGTATGTCGACCACTTTATGGGATGGATTCCAGATGCCATCTGGACCTCCGATTTAATCCCGTTAGCAAAGTTACAAAAAACCCCGCACACCTATCTTGAAACCTTTTCGCTTATGGGGGCACATGCCGTTTTAACCAAAAAAATTCAAATGGGAATTGCCGTGACAGAGACCATCAGACGCCATCCCGCACTGATGGCACAAACCATGCTCACGCTCGATCATATTTCGAAAGGACGGGTTATCTTTGGAATGGGAGCCGGGGAAGCGGAGAATATAATTCCATATGGGCTGAGTTATGATAAGCCCGTTGCTAGATTAGAAGAGAATTTGCGAATTATTAAATTATTTCTCGAAAATCCCTGTCAAAAAATTGATTATGAGGGCACTTTTTGGCACTTAAAAGATGCAATTCTGGGGCTTGAGCCTTATGATCAAGACCATCTCCCACCCATTTGGTTGGGTGCGCATGGTCCACGCATGCTAGAATTAGCAGGCGAATTAGCGGATGGCTGGCTCCCCATTGGATTACCCCTAAAAGACTATAAAGCAAAATTGCAAGTCATTCATAATAGTGCCAAGAAAAATGGACGGGATCCCGCTGAGATCACTCCCGCCATCTATTTTTATTCCGTGTTAGCCAAGGATCATGATGAAAGCCACCGTATTATGACTACACTTCTAGGACGAGCGTGGGTGCTTACCGGCTTTGATTTCCTCTTTACGGAGGAAGGGTGCCAACATCCCTTATGTAAAATCCTATCCAAAGAAACAGTTAATCCTTTAACGGATTATATCCCCATTCAACTGAGCCGCGAAGAGACGCTAAACGCCATTGAAAATATTCCCTTAAGTGTCATTGAAAAGTTTTATTTGCATGGCACGGAGGAAGAGGCAATTAAGACGCTAGAAGAGTATTACCGCGCGGGATGCCGGCATTTTGTCTTTTGGAATTTTACGGGGATGTTTGATCTCAGCAAATATGCCGAATCCAATCAGATTCTTCTCAATATTTTAAATTATGTGAAAGATTCTAAAGAAAAATAGGAATGTAATTGTCCCTCTCATATTTTTAATTATATAGGTGAACAAAATGAGAGTAGAAGAAATTTACTTCATCTCCGGGGATAGCATTAAAACTCAGTTAGTTAAATTCTGAGAAGTTTAAGGAGGTCTTCGCTAGAAATTGGAATGATTGAGGTTTTATTTCTTATTAAAGCGGCCTTTTCTATAACTTTTTCATCATTAGTCAGAAAATATTCAATGTTATAATTTGTAAATTGCCTAACTTTTACCGCAGAAGCAATTTGAATTGTATCAAGGGTGCGTAATTGAATTTGAGGCCCTATCTTGTACGCAAGTGAAAATGTATTTTCAATTGTGTGCTTTATACCTTTGAATTGAAAAAGTTCAAGAGAACTAACAGGGAGGATTACGATGGGTAAACGATTAAAACAAGTTTCTGTTATAATTATAATCTGAAGTGGTAAGGGTATGTTTTGAATTATTTGTGTTATATTTAATTTTAGTTGAATTTGATTATTTCTCCATAATTTGTCGATGGCACTTTCAAATTCAATTACAGTTATAAATCCTGTCGTAAAGGTTAAGCTTTGTTGTTCTAAAATTATTCTATTTTGGCGATTAAAAGGATCTTGGTCGTTATAATACGATAATATGATATTTGTATCAACGTAAAGAATCATAGAATCCGCCATGGAAAATTAATATCGTTCTCTGTCTTCGCCAATTAATTCTGTGGCTGATTTATTTGATTTTATCGTAAAAGAAAAATCGGGTAACCTGGTGAGGGTACTGATAATTTTTTTTAAAGTATCTTCATCATAAGATTTATCCCATTCAAAAATAATAGTTTCTTGGGTCAATTTTTCTTGTAATAATGCTTTAATAGCTTGAGTTCGATTCTTATATCTCCCAATTTTTATTAAATAATCTATTTTCTTAAGATCATTATCATCAAGCGGAATTGGAATTGTTGTCATTAAAAAAATATAGGGAAATTTATATATATAAAAATTTCTATGTTGGGCTTAAATTTATAAACACCTTTATACGGTTATTAAATCGGGCATTTTTAAGAATTTAATTAATTTTAAAAAAGCCTCATCCATAAAGAACCAGTATTTATAAGCTGAGGCGTGAAAAAAATGATAGCGGAAGAAATTTGCTTCATGTCGGCATGTAAGATTGTAGATAGCATTAAAAGGCAAGAATTAACCGCGATAGAAATAACTGAAAAATTCATTGAGCGGATTGAAAAGATAAATTCAAAAATTAATGCCTATTGTACCTTAACTTTTGATGTAGCGCGAGAACAAGCCAGAAATGCCGATAATGCTATTAGAAAAGGTGAAAAAATAGGATTATTAAATGGTGTACCTACATCCATAAAAGATGTCATCCAAACCAAAGGGATCAGGACAACATTCGGCTCTAAACTCTATGAAAACTATATTCCTGAAATGGACGAAATTGTGGTCCAACGATTAAAGGCGGCGGGATGTGTTATTTTAGGGAAGACAAACACGCCAGAATTTGGACATAAAGGGACGACGGACAATCTAATTTTTGGCGTGACCCGTAACCCGTGGCATTTGAATAAAAACCCGGGCGGATCGAGTGGCGGAGCCGGAGCTGCGGTCGTGAGTGGCTTAAGCCCGCTAGCTCTTGGGAGCGACGGCGGAGGAAGCATTCGAATTCCGAGTTCCTTATGCGGCTGTTTTGGTTTAAAGCCCACCTATGGCAGAGTCCCGCATTACCCCCGTATTGGTATGATGTGGTTTACTTTGGACCATTATGGCCCTCTTGTTAGGTATGTGGAAGATGCCGCATTAATGTTAGACGTAATTAAGGGACCTGATGAAGCAGATAATTACTCATTACCCGTACAAACCATTAGTTATCTTCAGGGAATAAAAGATCCACCTGCCAAATTGAAGATTGGCTATTCCTTAGATTTAGGATTTGTAAAAGCGTTAGATCCTGAAGTCGAGGAAAATGTGTTAAACAGTGTTCAAAAATTCGAGAATATGGGCTGGGTCGTTGAAGAAGCCAAAATGAAATTGAGAAATCCTGAGATGGAGTATAGTACCTTATTAACAACTGCTCTAGCTCATGATCTCAAGGCTAAACTCGATAAATGGCGCGATAATATAACGCCCACCCTGGTTAAAATGGTTGAAGCAGGACTACAACAAACGGCTATGGATTTGCTAAGTGCCAATTTTACACGGCTGAAAATGTATGAGATATTTCACAACTATTTTAAAAATTATGATGTCTTAATCACACCCACTACGGCAATCCCTGCCTTCGATTTGGGTATCATGAACCCCTCCAAAATTGGAAACAAAGCCGCTTCTCCCTTGACATGGGTGAGCTTCACCTATCCATTTAATATGACGGGGCTCCCTGCCGCCTCAATTCCCTGTGGCTGGACAAAAGAAGGGCTCCCGACAGGAATGCAGATAATCGGCC
>CAYGYC010000261.1:0-6405 GCA_964353755.1 uncultured archaeon
TGGCACACCAACCCCACTGGCGGTTCAAGTTTGATTCTAATTTACGTGTTTATGAGTATTATCCCGTAAGTTTAACATCTACTTATCTGGCATTCTATAGATGGACCCGTGGTACAGTCAGTCGTTTTGCTAAAAATCTGAAATATATTTTCAGCACAGGGAGTGTCCGAAATAGCATCTCTATATTCATAACTAATTTCTTTATGTTCTTAGGAATTATAACAATTTTTCTCGCTGGTCTCCCTTTTGTGCAATTTTTCACTTCACTAATTTTTAAATTACCCCAATCCTCTAATTACGCCATGGTGTTCTTTACTATTATCCCCCTTGCCTTTGTGCTTCAATTGTGTATTTTTATCATTCGCGGAATATCCGGTTATCGTACCATCCTCTCCAAAAAGACTATTGTTTTTAATTCCATTATCAGTATATTAATCATGATCCCCTTTACTGGAGCTTCGACGATCAATGGGCTTTTTGATATGATCCGGGGGAGAAAACATGTCTTTGTGAAAACTACAAAGCCAGTCTATAATGAATAAATTAAGAATTATGTTTTAATATATAGTAAAAAAAAATGGAGAGTTTTGTGTATTCAACCTACTTGACGGTCCTTACTTTCCCAAAATTTCTCGCGTAATTCTCGTTTTAGAATCTTTCCTTGGGCGGATTTCGGGAGTGATCGTCTGAATTCAACGGATTTGGGAGCTTTATAATGGGCAATTAGATCTTTACAGAAATCAATCAGTTGCTGCTCTGTTATATTTTTCCCTTCTTTAAATCCACGTTTCAGAACCACCACGGCATGAACAGCTTCACCCCATTTTGGATCCGGCTTTGCAATGACAGCGCATTCCAGCACCGCTTCATGTTTATAGAGTGCATCCTCTACCTCTTTTGAAAAGACATTTTCACTGCCTGATTTAATCATATCTTTGCTTCGGTCGACAATGAATAGGTAGTTATCATCATTCAAGTACGCCATATCGCCTGTATGGAGCCACCCACCCCGCATCGCTTCCGTGGTCTTTTGGGGGAGATTCCAGTAGCCTATCATCATGCCGTCCCCTTGAACGACAATTTCGCCGACTTGTCCACGTGGTAATTCCACATCGTTTTGATCCACGATTTTTAACGTGACCCCCATCATCGGTCGCCCAGCAGATAGGAGCATATACTCATTTTCTGGTTTTTGCAGGGCAAAATTATGATCGGCGGGAGTAAGCCAAGCAATAACGGGACTGAATTCCGATAAACCGTAACCGCCTTCAAATTTAATCTCTGGAAACAAGGACATCGCTTTCTTCAATATAGCCACATGCATGGGAGCCGCACCATAAATGATGTACTTCAAACTCGCTAAATTGTGGGATTTAATAAGATCATCCTGCTGAACGAACAAATTGAGCATTGTAGGAATAAAACACATCGTCGTGGCATTCTCGGTCTCGGCAATTCTAAGCATCTCGGAGATGTTAAATGAATCCAATGCAATAGTAGTAGCAATTACGAGAGAGTCAGTAATAACTCCTAAAGTCGCAGCAAGATGGAAGATGGGCAGGGGGAGAAGGACACGATCTCCGCGCGCTATTGTAGAATCCCCAGCACCGGTTGCAATGGTTAATAATGCGCTCTGAATCAGACTGAACTGATTAAGCAGGACGCCTTTAGGATTACCAGTTGTGCCGCCTGTATAGGAGAGAAATGCAGGTACGCGATCATCGATTTTCACATCCAGTTTCGGCGGATCTTTTGAATTCTTGGTGGCTAAATCCTCATAGTCCAGGGCCATCTCGGATTTGAATCCTGTGCAATCCTGATCGAAGCAAATAAAAGTCTTCAGACTTTTACAACCATCCAACTCCTTCAAGGTTTTCACAATGGATTCGAAAGTACTGTTGTAAATGAGAACCTCCGGTTTGCAATCGTTAATGATGTATTCTAATTCACGCTTCGATAACATGGTATTAAGGGGGACAGTAATAGCGCCTATTTTTGGAATTCCATAATAGCAATTAATGATGGCATCGCTATTCGCTAGGAAAAGGGCCACGCGATCTCCTTTTTTCACATTCAGCTTCAGAAGCCCATTGGCAATCGAGTTTGCGCGTTCATTAAAATCTTTCCAAGTTAATCTCCGGCTTTTGAAAATAACCGCTTCTAAATTACCAGCATGACGAGCGTTACGTTCTGCAATATCACCTAAACGCATTTATTCATCCCTCAGAACCTATATCATAAATCATACTTTTTAAACTAAATTAGATTGAATGACTAAAAAAATTTCAAGGATTTTAATATTTTTATCCCATTTATTTAGATAGATGTTTGGTCTAGTCCATCTTGGGAAATTACGATTTTTCAAAGATTTAATATTTTTATTGAAAAAGTCTAAGTTAGGTTAAAATTCGCCAATAACTTGTAAATCGTAGCCCTTACCCAGTCTATTTCCGTCAGAAGTTCTCCAACCAGCAATGGTCAATGAACGTGCTGTCCGTATCGCCTTACTTTTATTTAGGAAGCTCGTGCCCGGCTCAATCGTTAAAATCCATTTTCTTGCGGTTTCATCTAATTCAAGAATGATGCCTTGAGGTTTTTTTGCGGTTTCTACAAAATTTTCATTAGCAAAGCCGAAATATTTCTTCTCAGGGGTTTTGGAGGGACTTACCGGAGGTTGAACCGGGGTTATGGGTTTTAATGTGGGTTTCGCTTGAACTGCTGGCGCAGATTGTGGTGGTGAAGCTACAGGTGCAGGCCTTAATGGAACAGGTTCCGCCTTGGGAGCCGTAGTTGATGCCACCGAAACTAGTTTAGCCTCAAGATCTTCAATAATTTGAGTTTGCGTCTGGTTGGTTTTAACTAAATCATCGAGTTCTTTATCGAGATTTTCCATTTGTGCCTTTAAATCCGTATTTTCTTTTTCTATAACCTCATATTTTTGTTTCAGAGCATTTTTTTCTTGTAATCCTTGAGCAAGTTGCTCTTGATCAGCAGGTCGAGTGTTTACTTGATTTTCAAGTGTTTGTATTTGTTGAAGTAAGCCATTTTTCTCGTTTTCAAGACTTTCAGTTCTGGCTTTATATTCTTTAAGCTGAGAGACAACAGATTCCTGTTCAGTTTTCATAGTCTGTATCTTTTCATCTAATTGTTTCTGAAGGTCTGTAGTTCTTATTTCTAAATTTTTCTTTTCGTTCTCTAATTGAGAATAAGTCTCTTTCAATGTTTGTACTTCAGCATCTTGAGTAGGAGTCCCGGCGTGTTTTTCCTTTAATTCTTGGAGTTGAGCCATTAAATCGCGCTTCTCCGCTTCCAGTTGCTTGATCATTTCTTGATATACGCCGAGTTGCTCGGCTTGGTCAGGAGACCCACTTGATTTTTCTTTCAACTCTTGGATTTCTTTTCCTAAATCTTGTTTTTCTGCTTCCAGTTGCTTGATCATCTCTTGAAAAACATCGACTTTTTCTTTCATTTCTTCTAACTCTTTAGTAGCACTAGTGGAAGCAGTTTTCACTGGCTTCTGTGCTTGTAGATTTTTGAGTTCAGCCGCTAAACGTTGGATTACTTTATCTTTTTCCACGTTTTCATTTTTCAGTATTTCAACCTTTTTCCGCATCTGTTCTTCTAATTCAACCAATCGTTGATTCATCATATCCCATTGATTATCCAAGACAACCACCATTTTTCTTTAATTAATCACACTTGCCTTATTTTTATTCTACGAAATTTAATAATCTTCATCTTATTTATTGATTTTTATTTTTTTTATGAATAAACAGACACAAATTGATTAGAACTTTTATAAAGAAAATTTTGCTCTAGCATAACTTTCAAAGAATTCTAACAATTTTATCTCTTTTGAAAGATGAGTCGTTTTTATTTGTCCCGTTGGAACGCCTTCAAGGATTTTTTGACTTTCTAAAGAAAAAAAGGTATTTTCTTTTAAAAGCCATAATTCAGGTGAGGCGAGAGCCCCCTTATTGGCACCATTTCGATTTTGATAATACAGCGTGTTTAATTTTTCCAGAGATTTATCAACAGCGAGGAGATACTCAAGGGAAGAGGCAGGGGGCAGTTTGGGATCGAATTCGATCAGAAATATATAATGGGGTTTTGGTTTATAAGTCCCGATAACACAAAAATCAATGATTTTACAATGGTTTTGAGTATTAGCAAGGTTAATGGATTCAAAGATTTGCGAGGGAGTGAGTTTTTCATCGGCCAAATCTATTACATTTTTCCTAAATGAAAATATGAATGCAGGCGGATCCTCAGAAACGAATTTAATTACATCTCCAATATCATACGCATATAATCCATTATTGCTTGTAATGAGTAGTCGATATTCCTCCCCTTTTTTAATTTGATTAATTAATAACCGGTCGGAGGGATCTTTTAATGGAACGAATTCAAAAAACACGGAATCATAGAGAGGGGTGAATTGGGGGAGCTTGGAGAGTTGGACCGCTAGCATTCCTTCTGAAGCAGCGTACATTTCGCGATAAGTGAGGGGATGTCCGACCAATTTATTTAAACGCGCTTTATAAAATTGGGGGGGAACTCCCGAAAAGATTGCAAAGTGCAGATCTGGAAATAGCGTGTGTATATTTGGAGCGTTAGTGAATTTTAGAAAATATTCCAATAAGTTCACAATGATAGGGGTAACTCCTACTAGCATCGTTATCTTCTTATTACGACATTCCTGAACAATACCGCGGAATTTTTCTTCCACATTTTTGAGATGCATAAGATGAAGGGGAGCATAGCATTTGTAGTTCAGAAGGTAACGCCAGAGCTGTATTCCATAGGGGAGCATTAAAAGGCCCGTAATATATCCGACCGGGTATCCAGAGATATAGCGAAGGATAGGCGGGGCGGGTAAGTACAGCCACTTGCCACTAATTATTTCTGAATTTTCTCTAATATTTTCAGCAATATAATAACAAGCCGTCCTCAACACGCCTATATTATAGTTTTTAATAGTATTATAGGTGATAGGAATTAGCTTTGGTGCCCCCGTCGTACCAGAAGTTTGCGCAAAAAATAAAAAATGGCTGTTAAATAAAGCATGTGGATTTCCAGCTAAAAAGAGATCGATAAACGGTTTAATATCATCATAGGATTGAGGCGGACAGTGGGCTTGGAATTGGTTTATACTCCGAATTTCAGCGAACCTATGCTTTTTTCCAAACAGTGTAGATTGGTTTTTTTTCAGAATGGATGTTAATAAATTCTGTTGCGTTCCTAAGGGGTCTTCCAGAGGCATGTTGGTATACATTTTAAATAAACGACTTCCAATACCACCCAAGAGATCTAAGAATTTCATAGCTTTTCTCCACGATCCAATTTTTGTGCTAGTTGATTTTTCCTATCAGCTAAGTTATTCTTCGATTTTCTCCTTTAAATATTTCAAATCCGTTCTTTTTATTATCCGGAAGAGAACTAAAAAGGAGACAAATCCGATAGAGGACCACACCATCCACGATAAAATTTGAAATATATCTAAATTTAAAAAGTAGTTTCCCAAATCTTCAACAATTTCAAAGAAGTCTAAAAGGTTAGGAACTATTATTCGTGACGGATAAAGAGTAACCTTGATGCATTCATGATCGTTCCGGGCTAAATTACGAAAGATATTAGCAACGGTCATATCTGTGGGATCGTCCATTCGTAATTTCACAAAAGTATGCAGCTCTTCATTGGTATGAATATCCGACCCGGCGATGCACGTCAGATTATTTTTGACACAGAATTCGCGTATCTCGGCGGGATGTTCCGTCCCATAATTGACGATTTGAAAGCCAGTCACCCCCCATAACTTCAGTTCTTCATAGGTATAAGGGGTGCCATTGCCTCCGGTGTAATGATTCACAATAACATAACCGCTATGGTTTTTGACATATTGTATCATATTACTGACATTTAAGGCGCGAGGACCGCCAGGGCATTGGTACTCCAGAGAAACGATCGCCTCTTCGACGCCGTAATAGTTCAAATGAATCCCAGGTCCAAAGTATTCGGCAGCAAAGATAACCACAAAATCTAGATTGTTTTTTTCAACGTAGGCTCGAGCCCGAATAGAGGCATCTATACTATTTTGCTCGGAAAACGCAGCTCCATCAATCCCGTGTTGAATATACCAATCAACACGCGCCTCAGGGGTTAGAAACCCATCTGCTACCCGAGTATGGACATGAAAATCAAATAGGAACTCATCTTCAGCAAGATCTGTTTGAATAATGTATGTTGGAAAACGAGTTGCCATCAATAAAATGCTTATACTGGCAAATAATAGAAAAAATGTGAGGAAATATTTGAACTCGGTGGCTATCATTCTAACTACTTTCTTACCACCGGATTTTGATTGAATTTGTTTCTTATAATTTAATCGTAATCGAGGATGAACCA
>CAYGYC010000262.1:0-6405 GCA_964353755.1 uncultured archaeon
CTACGCCAGAAATCATACGCCATCAGACCGATGGATTACTAGTACCTTTCCATTCTCCCCTTGAATTAGCCAAGGCCATTTGCCAACTTTTAGAAAATGAACAAGAAGCGCAACGATTAGGAATGAATGGCTATCAAAAAATTCACAATCAAACCTGGGAGAACCTCACAACCACCATTGAACATATCTACGAGGAGCTGATTCAGAATTCACTCAAAAAAACAAAAGGTCCATAAAACCCAATATTCCGTATTTAATAATCAACAATTGGCTGTCGTAAATGGACAACTGATCATCGATGGAACTCCTGCATTCACGCTCATTCAGAAATATGGAACACCCTTATACATATTTCTTGAGCAAAGAATTCGGGACAATTGTCGAACTTTCTTAAAATTAGCACAAAAATATTTTAAATCACAAATTTATTACTCCTATAAAGCAAATTATTTAACTCCTATCTGTAAAATAATTGTTGAGGAAGGGCTCGGAGCGGAAATTTCCACAGAATATGAATACAATGTTGCTCTGGAAACCCATCTAAGTCCTTCCTCTATTATTTTAAGCGCTCCTTATAAACCCCCCTCTCTGCTCCAAAAAGTTATATCAAAGCACATTGGTCTGATCTTGATATGGCAGGTGGATGAAATACCAGAAATCGCTCAATATATCGAAGCAGACCAAATTCAACCTATTGGAATTCGGATACGCAGCCCCCTCCCAAATAAACAAATAGGATTCTCAACGGATGAACCTACCATCCGAGAATTAAGTGATCTGATTGGTAAAACGGAAAAGCTTTCCCTTTCTACCCTCCAATTACATGTTGGTACCCAATTCGATAATCAAATTTTTAAGGAAGGTATTGAACATCTCCTTAATACAGCGAATCAACTTGAGCAACATGGAATAACCATTTCACAGTTAGATTTTGGCGGTGGTTTCCCTGAAGCCAGCATGTTATCCGAAGCTGAATTAGACAACCTTTTCCTCCTGCTTTACAACATCCTACATGATCGCGGCTGGGAGAATATTTCTTGTCTGTTTGAACCTGGCCGATATATCGTCGGGGATGCGGGATTACTCCTGACACAAATTATCCGAACCTTTAGCGTAGATCAACACCCTTGGATTATGCTTAATACGGGATTGCACCATTGCCCGCGATTTTCTAATAGTAAATTTCGCTTTGAGATCATCCATCGTATGGCTGATCCTCATGATACCCCTACCTCTATTGCGGGTTGTCTCCCTACAGATATGGATGTCTTTGCCAAATATTACTCGCTTGTAAAAGATACACAGAAAGGTGATTATCTAGCTATATTTAATGCCGGCGCTTATACCCTCAGCTGGTCTACCCGTTTCAGCTATCCCTATCCACTTATCCTCTTTATCAACAAAGCCGAGGATTCTCCTTTCGTAATATCCGAGGTAAAATAATCTGCTCTTCCAGCTATTCCTGAAAGAAGGATTCACCGCTATCTGTTCAAGATGCCATAAAATTATTAAACCCGGACAAGTTTAACTGCATTTTCTCTTTAAATTCAGAATGATCTATTCTTTTTTCATTAAATATATATGGCGGGAATCTATTAATTTTTCATTAAAATGGTAAATAGAAAAATCATTCATTATCAATGTTAGTTGAGTCACCGATGAAAGACTATCAAAAATTGCCAGCAGAACTCCAAAAAGAACGTGATATCGGTATTCTGAAAGAACAAAACATTTACGATAACGGATTTCGGAATGGGAAATACTATTCCGAGAAAAAACAATGGAGTACTTTAGTTCAAATTAATCAAGGTCGATATATTGTTAGTTGGTTCCTGGGAAATGAAGAATGGAATCACGTATATGAAAATAGTGAAAAGAAAGAAGCAGAAAAAGATTTTAAATCTATCTTAATGGAGGAAGATACAGAACTTCAAGACGATAAATTTGAAAATGCATTAGATATATTAGAAAGAATTAGTCAGGAGGATCCAGAAATAGTAGAAGACGCCCTTAAACCGTTGATTTCCGCATTTTACCAAGAGAATCTTACCATAAAAAGCCAAGTATTGGATGTATTTATAACTTTAGCGAATAAAAATTTGGACATCATAAAATCATCGGTTAAAACCATCTTAATGCAATATCCCAAAGAAAATATCCAAATTAAAAAGAAAATATTGATTTTATACGCCGAAATAGCTGTTAAAGATCCTAGTTTCATTAAAGATACGCTTCAAATCATTATTGAGGATCTTTCACTTAATGATAAGGCTTTTACAATCGTATTATTATCGATCCTGAATAAAATTGGAAAATCTAATAAAGAACTTATAAAAATTGCACAAAATTACATTATTAAACTCGCCCAAAATGAGGATTTAAGTATCAGAAATTTAGCTAAAAACATTCTAATCAATTTAGGAATGTAAAACCGTTTGATTCTTCGGGAGAAGGTAAACCCCCCTTCTTAATTACAAAGATTTATAAGATAAGAGTTGGAAATAAATCTCACTTTTAAAATTAATACATGGCTAATTGTAAGCAATTTACAATACCTTAATTACAAAGAAAATAGTGCTCTTAAATTATCTAATGGATAGTTAAATTAATTCTATTTATATTAATTAGGTGATTGAAATGATTGAAGCAGCCGTGGGATTTTCTACAAATCCCAACTCTTTTGATGCAGGGAAAGAAGCTGTTGTCACAGCGTTAAAGAGTATTTCGGAAAAACCCAAACTAGCAATAGTTGGGATCGACCTTGCCTGTCCTAAAACTTATAAATTGGAAGATGTGCTCAAAGGAATTAAAAGTGAAATTCCAGATGTACCGCTAATTGGGGGCGGTAGTGTCGGGATGATTATAAATGAGGACATTGCCATTCGTAGTGTCGGGATAATTTTGCTTGCAGGCGATTTCAATGTTATTAAACCTCAAATTTGGCTTAATAGTCGTAAAAATTATGAGCAAATCGGCAGACAAATGCTTCAAACTTATGGTCCATTTATTAATAAAACCGAAAATGAACTCTTACTAGCATTTACTTCCGGTTATCGGATCCCTTCTGATGTGCTTGCACAACAAAAGAGATTTGACAGTTGGGGCGCCAGAGTTTTCAGTTCCTTGGTGAGTAGGGTATTTTGGGGGAATATGAAAGATTTTGCTGAGGAAGGCAAAGGGTTTCCTGTTACACAAGAAATAATTGAATATTTAGTTCAAACACAATTTAATTGCCCGATTGTAGGCAGTCAATGTGGCGATATAACAGGAGAAAGAGCCTTTGAATTCTTTAATGACAAAGTAGCCTATGATTCGGTAATTGCTTGTCTGCTTTCTTCAGATAAAGTTAAATTTGGAATCGGGTTTGATGCAGGAATTCAGCCCACGGGGAAAAAGTTTACCATAACTAAAAATGTTGGACCATTTCTTATGGGAATTAATAATAAAAAAGCTCTAGAAGGTCTTTTAGAGTTATTAGGTTATGAAAAGGAATCCTTGAAAGAACTTAAGTATCAAGGTTATATAAACTTTCTTTCTTTAATGGGACTTTCGGATGCCGATGGCATACATCCTTATCTCTCCATCACCAATCCGGAATATGATTCCATTTTTACGGTACTTCCTCCAAAAATGGTTGAGAAGAAAATGGAAATCGAAATTTGTGAAGCATCCTGTCTATCTATCTTGAAATCCGCCGAAAAAGCAGTAAAACAGGCTAAAGAACAAGTCAAAAATCCCAAATTTTTAATTTATTTTGAATGTTCAGGGCGATTAACGATGCTTGGAGATAGGATAATAGATGAAATGGCTATCTTAAGAAAAGAAGTCGGCCCAAATGTTCCGATTTTTGGTTTTGGTTCTTCCGGAGAAATAAAAAGTTCAACTCCTGGGGGTTATCATCTAAATAATATGTCAATTGTTACAATTGTAGGTGAATAAAAAAAAGAATTGAAGTGGATGAAATGGTAGAAGTTGAAGAATTGTTTAAACTTGAAGATCCCTTTCATATGGAACCTGCAAAGCTTGAAAAAATGAAATTTGAGGTGATAAAAAAAGCCGCGGTTTATCATTATGACAATTGCCCCTCCTATAAAAAAATATGCCGAAATAATAATTTTAATCCAACTAAGGATCTGAAATCTTATGAAAATATCGTAAAAATTCCTTGGATTACTTCTAAATCGTTCAAGAAATCCTATAATCTCTATCAAAATTTAATTTCGGTCCCTACCGCTCAAATCACACAATGGCTTCATAGTAGCGGTACTTCAGGCGATCCGAGTTTTGTCGGACGAGATCAGAAAACTCTTGATCGATTTAGCGCAGGTGGTACCCGCGCACTTGAACTTTTATTGGGTGTAAAAAGATTTCATAAGGGAATAGTCTTTGGTCCGCACCCTGAGACCATCCAAGGATTAACATTTGCATTGGGAATGAAAATTTGGACAAGTAATATGTGTGATAACTCTATTTTTTTGATGAAAGAAAGAAGTTCGGCTGGAAAAATGCCTATTGACATGGAATTAATGATTAAAACTTTAAGAGATGCCTCAAAATCAAAAGATATCTGTAATCTAGGTGGTTCTTCTCCCTTAACTTATATCACTTTACTTAATTATTATAAACAAACCGGTGAATCGTTTGAACTGAATGAAAAGAGCTTCGGAGCTGGATTTGGTGGTGGTTGGAAAACATTTACAGGACAACAAATTTCAAGGACCAAATTTAGAGAAGATCTTAATAAAATTCTAGGAATCCCTGTCAAACATTTCAGAGATATCTATGCTTTAACAGAAACTGATATGATCTTTAATGAATGTGAAGAATTTTTCTATCATGTGCCCCCTTGGGGTGATCTTATTTTTCGTGACCCTGAAACAATGGCACCCGTAAAAGAAGGTAAAAAGGGATTACTAAATGTCATAAATCCCCTAGCAACAAGCTGGCCAGGCATTAGTATCTTATTAGATGATGTTGCGGTCTTAATTAGCGAAAAAAAATGTAAATGCGGCAGATACGGCAAATCATTTAATGAAATCGAAAGGGCTGTTGGAGTTGAAGCCCGAGGATGCGGCGCTATGATAACTGACTTAGCAGAACATTAAATTCTATAAGTAATAACTTTTTTAATTTTTATTTTTAACCGACCCTTCATTTATCTTATTTGGTGATATAAATTTCAATTAAGGTCTGCTTACCTTCCTTTGTCGGTGGTCTTTCCATTGAACGAGAAGATGAAGTTTTTAAAATCCAAAGACGAAATCAACAGGTAGAAATCGGCTTTCCGGTCTTATCTTCCAAAGAAGTTAAACTTGCAGCTATGTATTTGCGAAAAAATTTATCCAGCCCGCATGATAGACCCATCCTCGAAACAATAGAAATTTTAAATCAAATATATGAAACATGGATCGACCCCCATTACGATTTACGAGTAGAGGCAGAAGATATTCTTTCATTAGTCACGGGGCAATCTAAACAACTAGTTCATTATGAATTGGAAGAAATATTTACTCTTTTTAAGAGAGAAAATCTTTTAGAATTCTTGTCACAACAGTTTGGGAATTATGATTATCTTGATAATTGGATTAAAACTAATGATATTTATTTACATGCTCAACCACGGGGAGTGATTCTCCATAATCTTGCGGGAAATTCTTTTGTACTAGGACCTTTAAGTTTACTTTATGGGATTTTGACAAAAAATGTAAATTTAGCTAAACTAGCTTCCAGTGAGCCCTATTTTGCTGTTCGATTTGTGCAATCCATTTATGATCTTGATAAGAATTTAGCCAGAGAATTGGCGGTTGTTTATTGGAAAGGAAGCCAGACTGACATTTATCAATTCCTTTTTAACGAGGAACTTATCGATGGGGTGATTGCATGGGGCGGATATTCGTCTATTACTGATTTAAAAAGGACATCAGCTCATTATGGTGTAAAATTTATTGAACATGGTCCAAAATTCAGTTTTTCAATCATAACTGAAGATTATCTGGGTAGTACTGAAAAGCTTATCAATTTTGCTAGAGAAATTGCTAAAGATATTGCAATTTGGAATCAATATGCTTGTGTTTCACCAAGAATTATTTTTGTTCAAGAAAAAGAAGATATAAATCTTAAAAAACAAGACATTAATCTTCGCAATGAAATTCTTTCCTGTGTAGGAGACTCTCTAAATAATTCAAATAAGGCGGATTCCAGTCGCACTTCTGAAGAAGATGATCAATTAATTTCCTTAATTTCAAAAAGTATGGTAGATCTACGAAAGATAATCTCTTACGGATCCGCTTTTAGATTTGCCCAATTATTAAGCCACGCACTTGATGAAGTCAGTAAAAAATTTGCTAGGACTCAGATGACAGAAGCAGAAGCCTTAGAAATTTTACATAAAAGAGATTATTATCT
>CAYGYC010000263.1:0-6387 GCA_964353755.1 uncultured archaeon
CAAAGACGGAATTGCCTTCAGCAGTTGAAGAGACAAAACCAGTTATTTCCGAAGAAACCTCCACCACCAAATTACCGCCAGTAGAAATTATTGGACAAGCTCACAACCTCTTTATTATTGCTGCAGACAATGACAATCTCTACATTATCGATCAACATGCGGCACATGAACGTATTATATTTGAGAAATTCCTCAAAAGTTTAGAAAAAGGCCCGATTCAAATGCAAACTTTACTGACGCCTTTGACGGTCGAATTTCCGCTCCAAAATTCACTGGTTCTTCAATCCAAAATTGATCTCTTGAAAGATTATGGCTTTGAATTAGAACCCTTTGGAAAAAATATGTATAAACTCCTTAAATTACCTATAATTCTTGGAAAAAATATTAAAAAAGAAGAAATCCAATTGCTCATTGATGAATTACTCCAGAAAATCGACCCGCTCTCTAAAAAGCTCCCCTCCCGAATTGAGATTGCCCAATTATACGGCTGCAAAGCCGCAATAAAAGCAGGTGCTAAACTCACCCTAGCTCAAATGAAAGATCTCTACCATCAGCTTCAGCAAACCGACAATCCGTATGTTTGCGCGCACAATCGTCCGAGCATTATAACTTTTTCAAAAAGGGAATTGGAAAGCAAATTTCATCGTTAACAGAGAATTGTGCTTTACCTTTTTTGGCTTAATTAAAAATAATACGGCTTAATTAAAATAAAGAAAAAAAATGAGGAAAAAAATTCCTTGACACTATTTACCAATTTTCTGTTAAGAGTTCGAAAAATTCTTGTTTATGCCCACAGGCGGGACAGACTTTTGGCGCTTCTGTTCCTTCATGGATGTAGCCGCAATTACTGCACTTCCATTTTACGGGTTTATCTCGCTTGAAAACTTTGCCTTTTACTAAGTTGTCTCTTAAGCCTAAGTAACGTTTCTCATGTTGCCTTTCAGCCACCATAATCGCTTTAAATTGCGCAGACACTTCGGGGAAACCTTCCTCGTCCGCTACTTTTGCGAAACCAGGGTATAATTTGGTATGCTCAAAATTTTCACCGGCGGCAGCTGCCTTGAGATTTTCTTCGGTCTTGCCAATAACTCCGGCTGGATACGCCGCAGTGATCTCCACCTCGCCTCCTTCTAAAAAGGAAAAGAATCGTTTTGCATGTTCCTTTTCATTATCCGCCGTTTCAAGGAAAATATTGGATATCTGTCTATATCCTTCATCGCGAGCTACTGAAGAAAAGTAGGTATACCGGTTTCTCGCTTGCGATTCGCCTGCAAATGCGGCTAGGAGATTTTTCTCAGTTTTAGTACCTTTCACACTTTTCATCGTATCACCTTCTCCTCATATTTTTTCATTTTATACTTTTTAATCTATAGTTCAAATATTAAGAAAAAAAAGGGCGGTTAAGAACTTACTTTGGGTAGGTTCCACTCAGAGCGGCGCCACTGATTACGATTCTTTGGATTTGGGAAGTGCCTTCATAAATTTCTAAAACTTTGGCATCGCGCACTAACTTTTCTACAGGATTATTACGAAGATATCCCCGCCCGCCCCAAACTTGTAGACAATCCAATGCCGATTTCATAGCCATCTCACTAGAATATACTTTGGCACAGCTGGAAAGAGTCAGATCAGGTTTATTTTGATCAATGAGCCAAGCTGCTTTATAAGTCAATCCTCGAGCCGCCTCAATTCCGATGACCATATTCGCAATAAGTTCTTGGATCATTTGAAATTTATCTAACGTGACAGTAAATGCGGTTCGCTTTTTGGCATAATCCGTAGCTAGGTCTAAAGCTCGCCGTGCTAATCCAATCCCGAACGCTCCAATTGCAGGTCGTGAGGTATTAAATGTATCCATAGCGATTTTGAATCCCTCTCCTTCCTTTCCCAGAAGATTTTCTTCCGGAATTTTGACATTTTTAAAAGTAATGGCTGAGGTTGGTGATTCTCGAAGCCCTAACTTTTTCATGGGGGCAGCCACTTTGATACCAGATAATTGAGCCGGAACGATAAAGGCACTTAATTCTTTCCGCTGCTTGCCGGTTTTAGCGAATACGACCAGAGTATCCGATAGAATAGCATTAGTAATCCAGAATTTAGATCCATCGATGATATATTCATCCCTTTCTTTCCAAGCTTTACATTCTATTCCTGCAACATCCGATCCAATCCCTATTTCCGAACAGGCGAATGCGATAAAAGATAATTTCTCTGTTAAGGGGCGTAGATATTTTTCCTTTTGCTCTTCAGTTCCCGCCAATATAATAGGCTCAAAACCTAAAGAATTAACATTAAATGACGTGGCGATTCCCGCTCCACCATACGCTAATTCTTCAGTTATAAGCACTTCATCTAATAATCCCAGTCCTCGCCCCCCGTATTGTTGGGGGAGTCGAACATTCAAAAATCCTTTATCAAAGGCTTTCTGGGCAATACCCCTGGGAAATTCATCTTTAGCATCAAACTCTGCTATTACCGGGATTATTTCCTCAACGACAAATTCCTGAACCTCTTTGCGCAATTTTATTTGGTCCTCTGTGAAATTCAAATCCATACTTTCAACTCCATTCCTTACATGAAGATTTTATTCAAACTGAAACTTTTATTTTTTGGGCAAAATCTTTTCCGAATTCTCTACATCGCTCTAACTCTTCGGGATCTGGGATAAAATTGTAGGTTATGGGTTCCAAAATTTCAGGAATTAGGGCGTCCTTCAGAAGATTATTAACTTCATCCATTGTCCTCTTGGGATTCCAGCCGTAGGAGCCAAAGGCCGCAGCATATTTAGCGGGCGGTTTTAATCCTTTGAGATAGGCCAGAAATCCAGCGACTGTTGGAAACATGCCGTTATTCAAGGTCGGGGAGCCTATTAGTAAGCCGCGTGTATCTAAGACCTCCGTTAAAATGTCGCTATAATCGGTTAGCGTCAAATTATACAGTTTGGCTTCAACCCCCGCTTCTTTAATACCATCCAATATAGCAAAGGCCATCTTTTCCGTGCTATGCCACATCGTATCATAGATGATTAAAATTTTCTCTTTTGTTTCCCGATTAGACCAACGCGTATAAGCAGCTAGGATGTCTCCAATATGCTCTTTCCAAATTATACCATGTGAGGGGCAGATCATGTTGATTTTGAGTTTGAGTGTCTGCGTCACCTTTTCAAGGGCTTTCTTAATAAGTGCGGAAACATGCATCACGATGTTGGCATAGTATTTCGCGGCTTCTTCCATTATTTCGCTGAGGCTATTTTCAAAATCAAATCGCTTTGATGTAACGTAATGCTGCCCAAAGGCATCATTGGAAAAAAGAACATTATCCGGGCTTAGATAGGTCATCATGGAATCTGGCCAATGAATTAAGGGAACTGGCACAAAAGTTAGTGTTTTTTTTCCGATCTTGATTGTATCTCCCTCTTTCACTGCTTGGATATCCCACTCCTCCTTATACATCCGTAAAAAGCCCTGCTTTCCTTTTTCCGAAGTGACAATTTTGGCGTTCGGGCATAACTTAACCAAATCCGGCAAAGATCCGCTGTGATCTCCCTCTAAATGATTATTGATCAAATAATCCACCTTGGTTAAATCCCCGATTACTTCCTCGATATTTTTCACAAATTGATTGGTAAAAGGCGCTTTGACATTATCAATCAAGGCAATTTTATTGTCAACCACGAGATAGGAATTGTAAGTCGACCCTCGATGTGTGCTGTATCCATGAAAATTTCTCAAATTCCAGTCACTCACTCCAACATAATATATATCTTTCATTAATTCCAGTTTCAATCTTCGTTCTCTCCTAGTTTACAAATTGGAAAAGATTTAGTTAGTCATTTCTCCTCCTCTATCTTTAAATAATTATTAGCAATTTTTACAAGTTTATTGGGGTTCTTTTTTTACTAAGGAAAAAACATACCTTTTTATCTCAACCCAAATCAAATTAGATACATTAAGTGATTTTGAAATCCTTTAAGGAGATTAATTTTTAATATGATTGATTGTCTCTATATTATCCATCGGGGATCGGGAAGGCTGTTATTGGAAAAACGATTCGAGGAAGTAAAAATAGATCCGGATTTATTCAGTGGGCTTCTAGAAGCCATTCGAAATTTTATAAAAGAAATTCATGTAGGAATATTAACCTCTTTTACTACACACGAAAAGCAAGTTCTTATTTCTCTTACGGAAAATGTGGTAGTAGCATTAATAATGCATATTGAAGCACATGCTGAACAATGGCACGCAATTGCCTACGAAATCGGCAAGGTTTTTGACAAAAACTATGATTTGCTACGATGGAATGGAAATCGAGATATTTTCAAGCCCTTTGAACATAAGATAGATTTTATATTACAGAATCAAAAGGATAATCTAGTCATTCAAGTTGCAAAATGGGCAGAAAAAGAATTCGGAGGGCACATCCATATTGATCAGGCGCTCATTACCGATGAATATGGGGAAGTCCCGATTGATATTGTAATCGATTGTGGCGAAGTGCAAGATGTGGCGTTACGAGAGAAACTCTTGAAAAAACGGTATAAAGGCTATGAGCGAAACATACTCTTTTTTCGCGTGATAGAAGGCACTATCGGCTTAGATGAGATTAAACAATTCCTTGAATCTTGTAAACATTTCGGCTATGAATGTCATAAGGAAGGCTGTGAACGTATTTTTAATAATTTTCCCACCAAAATTATTATTGTAGCCCGTGATTTTTCGCCCATTGCTTTATCCCATATCCATGATTTCATGCAGGAAGATAAAAAATTAAACAAACATTACATTCTTTCGAATCATCTCAAACACCTGCTCCGATTTTCTCTCCATCGGCGACTAACTCGGCTTTTCAATTGTTATATTGAATTATGGGAATGGAAAACCCCTCATCCCGAATGTGTCTTTTTTTAGGTGCTTTCTGATTTATTTGTGAAATATTTTTCGCTAAAAAACCCGTCTTAAAATTATTTTAGGATCATTTTTTTACAAATTTCTGAAATCCCTGTAAAAGCCTCTTGATAATCATTCTTCGTTCCTGTTTTTAATAAATCCATAATGTCTTCACAGAATGGAATTAATAATCTCTTTTTTAAGTGAATAGGAGTGGGCTCATAAGGCCTTAAAGTATGCTCTGCCAAATTAGAAAAATGTCCTAATATTCGTTTTATATTTCTCGTTTTCCCCAAAGAATCACCCATTTTCTGTTATTATTATTAACTTTGAATTTGGATTCAAAAGAAGGAGTTGATAATTTTTTAATTCATTTAGATTGTGTGGAATTTCAATTTTCATAACTTCCAAAAATTCAGTGATAATTTGATTGTATTTTTCAATAGGAAGTGGACCCTCTATTTGTAAACATCCACCGCCGCCTCCAACGATAAAAATATCGTTAAATTCAATTAATAAACTTGATTTCAAATGAATTGGAATAATAGATAATTGTTTGATGGTCTGGATGAATTCCAATTGGTTTAATTTAAAAGTAATATCCTCTCCATCGCATTCAAAATTTTTAAAAAGGGAGTTAAAAAAAATCACTCTTAATACTGGTACTTTAGATTTATCAAACATGAAATGGTTCTTTCCAACATGTCTCCTTCCATTAGGCATATTTATTAAAGAACATAAGGAAATACGAGTTATTCCTCCGAAAGTTCCTGAAGTTTCAAGTTATATTAATCTTATTATGAAAGGTAAAATAGATTCTGCTAAAAAAAGTTACATTCCCATTATTGAGCTACCTTCTAACGAAAAATTAAGAGAAAAGATATTAGATCCATTAATATCTAATCAAAATGCCCATATTGGAGGTCAGAATGCGTTTTCTTATTATATTGGAGAGTTACTAGACAATATATACGAACATTCAAAATTTTCCACCGCCTACATCATGGCTCAAAAATATCGACAAATGAAATTTACAGAAATCGGTATTGTCGATAACGGAATTTCAATTCCGGGATCATATGAAGACAAAGGTTTCAAATTTACTGATATCAAAGCACTTGAAGAGGCATTAAATGGATTATCGACTAAATCTGATGAAAGAGGTTATGGTTTAAGAACATCTTTAAGACTTCTTACGGAGGGATTGGAGGCGCAATGTTTAATTGTTTCAAGAGGTGTAGGGTTAATTACAAATAAGAATAATACACTTTTTTACGAAATGGAAAAACCTAACACCTTCAACGGTACCTTAATAAGCAGTAGAATACCTTATAAGATTAGGAAAGTGAACATCTATGATTACATCGAATAATAAACAAAACAAAATTCAATTGGCGAAAGTTATATCTAAAAATTTAATTTTTAGAAATAGCGTAGACGAATTATTTAATTACATAAATAATTTTAAAGTATCCGAAATAATTATTGATTTTCATAAAAT
>CAYGYC010000264.1:0-6364 GCA_964353755.1 uncultured archaeon
ACTGTCGAGGAATGCGTCTGAGCAGAAGGATTCCCATTGGGTTGCAAATTGAATCAATTGGAGTATGGAATCTGGCTGAACGGGTGAAGAGGGGGAAAGTAGCGATTGAAAGTACGTATTCATAAACTGATTGATTTTTCCATTCGCTTGTGTGGAGAAATATTGTTGGAGCGCACTGAATTTGATATAATGAAAGGCGGAACAGATGCTTGCGAGGTCGCGGAAAATGGGGTCCTTCTGGAATTTATCTTCGAGCGGGAGGAGCGGATCACCTTCAAAATCGATTAGAATATAGTCGGGTTGATCAGCCGATTGAACTGTAAGCATCTGGGAGAGATGTAGATCCTGATGAATTTTTATCTTCTGTAAATTCGTTAATTGAAACCAATTTTTAAGATCTAGAAGGTGATCGAGAGCAGGTTTCAAGATATTCAGACTAGTTTGATAATTGGCATCCTGGGGGAATTCCTGGAGAATGTTAGTTTCCGCAATACCGAAAAGAAAGTGAGGATGCCGTTTCCATTTTAAAAGATCAGCCCGAGAAATCGGCTCAGGCTTAAAAAAGGGGTCCTCGATGTTAGCAGAATGAACATGGAACTCTGCAATGATCCCCCCTAACTTTTCACAATATTTTCTCAACTGGTCGGTGGATAGACTTTGGTGGGGCTTCCAGGAATTAATTTGCTGGGTTATATCATTCCAGAAATTCTGTCCGCCATCCCCTGAGGCTTCAATAAATTCTGAAACAAAGAGGAGGGGATAAACATCATTCGTGCGTTTTAGACTTACGCAGCCTATTGGTTGCGGAATATGATGAAATCCGCTATTATATAAGTATTTGACCATTTTGATTTCAGGATTTTGAGAAAATAATCGATATAATTTACAAATCAGTTTTGAATCATTAGAACATACCAGTTTAAAAAGTGTATTGGTGGTGTTTCCATCTCCTAATATAGTTTTGGATTTGAACACTAAATTTTCATTAAAGGACGAGGCGAGCTGCCTGAACTCGACCGTATTAGAATTCTGCGTTTGAATTGTACTCTGATCTGTTATATTTTTTAGCAGACATTGGAAAAATAAATCATTCGATTCTGCGGGGCGTAAAAATAGAAGTTGATCAGAACATTGTAGCGTTATAGGAAAAGGCGAGTTCTTAGTCTGTCGGGCGATTTCAAATGGAATAAAATAAGTAAATAACGGCTTTTTACTTTTATGCGGATATATCCCGACTAAAAATGCGATTATTTTATTGGAATCGGAATCATACAGTATAAATTCATCTTTTTCCCCTAATGAAAAGTCTTTCACTGCCGAAGCCCCGGCCCATCTCTGAGTTTGTAGCCATTCTTTCAAGTAATTCAATATTAGGTTAGGGGAATCTAAAATTTGCTTCGATGTTGAATCAACTTCATATTTCCACACGGAAATCAAATCCTCTCTATGAATGATTTAGCCTTTTTAGTTTAACTCACGCAATTCTACAATAAAAAAAATAGGAATGATAATAATTTTCTTGATGGACAATCCGGATAAATACCCACTTTACATTGTACTCAAGGAGATGAAACTGATGACTATTAGGAACACCATGATAGAACATATAATAATACCAGCAATCCCAAGTTTTGAGCTACTGGATTTAACACTAAAAATTGAAAAGATAAATCCAATAATACCTACTATTAAAGAGATAATTATCAATGTCCAAGCGAAAAGAATCCCTTCTACAGGTCCTAATCCGACAACCACTACCAGTATTTCAGCGATGATGAGAACTATGGATCCTATTCCTAATAGCATTCCAATCAATCCAAACAGGTTACCTTTTTCCATTGTCAATTCCACCTCATTATTTTTTCCGATTGATTTCAAAAATTTCTTTTGAAATTGAAGGGGATGATATATAAATAAAGGCTTTTTATTAGAGTAAATTATCAGTTCTTAATCCGATGGATCGTGGAAAGGTCAGATCTGGTAAGTTCAATAATGCAAATCTGAAGTCATGTAAGATGGTGTGGTGACATAAAGATGGTCGATTGGACGGGAGTGATTCTAGCGGGTGGTGCAGGAACACGGTTAAAACCAATAACTGAAGACCGCCCAAAACCTCTCGTTCCTGTGGTCAGCAAGCCCATGATAGTGTACGCTATTGATTTGTTACGCTACGCGGGTGTAAAGAACGTGGTGATCGTAGTACGGCATATGGGAAATCAAATCCGGGATTTCTTAAAAACGCAGGATCTCGGGGTGAAAATCGAAGTCCCAAATGTAGATCCCCTCGATACAGCCGATGCGTTGCGGAAAGTCAGTGAGTATGTTAAAACGGAATATATCGTTGTTTCCATGGCTGATATCATCACTAACATCCACATGCGCGAATATCTCGATTTCAAGCTGAGCAAAAAGGGGATCGGAGCGATTAGCATGGTCAGTACAGACGATCCCAAGCGGTTTGGCGTTATTATTATGAATAAAGAAAATAAAATTCATTCCTTTCTCGAAAAGCCCGGGTCTGTTGAATTATACCTCTCTTCGATGATTAGCACTCAAGACTTTCACTTACATCAAAATCTCATTAATACTGGAATATATGCGTTCCATCGGGAGATATTGGATATTCTGAATCGCACCACCCTCATGGATTTTGGAAAGGATGTGTTTCCTTATCTCTTAGCTAATGACTACGCGCTTCATGGCTATATTGCTAAGTATTATTGGCAAGATGCTGGTAGCCCTGAATTTTATAAATATACCAATTGGGATCTGCTTCGCAAATGGGCATGGCCTATTGTTCCACCGGGGGATGAGGTCCGCGAATATGTCTGGCGCGGAAAAAATTGTACCATTCCAGATCTGAAAAAATCCAGCAGTTTGTCGCCATTGGAAATGATAGTCACCTGGGCAATGGGACTAAGATTGAATCTTTAACGGCCATCGGGAATCAGGTTACGATTGGACAAAATACGCTTATCAAAGAAAGTGTATTATGGGATAAAGTCCATATCGGTGAGAATTGCCAAATTTTTAGTAGTATAATCTGTGAAAATGTTGAAATCGGCGATAATGTCATCATTGAACCTAATGTAGTTATTGCGTCCAATTCAAAAGTGAAAGCCGGGACGAAAATATCCGCTGGAAAACAGTTTGATCCGCATGCAGAAATAGGATTTTAAAATTAAATTCAGATATAACAAATAATCAAACCTATTTGATATAAAATACACGAAAAATGGCTGAAGATGTTATTTCGCTGGCAATTTTTAGTGGAATTGTTATCCTGTTCATTTTTGCGATGGTCATCTTGTGGGGATGATCTTATCAAGTTTTAATTAATAATATAAATTTTAATTAATATTTGCATCAAAGATGTATTTGATATCATTATGTTTTTAAACAATATCATCCCCAATTCTTATGATAGCTATGACATCTAGAATAACTACGGTAATTGTAAATAAAAGGGGTATGATCACAATACCTGCTGCTTTGCGAGAAAAGTATGGGATAATTGAGGGTTCTAGAATTGCTTTCGTTGAAATCGATGGAAAAATAGAATTTATCCCGGTTAGAAATGTAGAGGAAATGGAATCAGCTTGCACAGCGACTCTTGAGGAAAGTTCCAAGGTTTATGATGAGAATAAAGACCTTGAATTAAAATTGGAGAATGAAGATGAAGAAAATTTGCATTGATACGGGCGTATTCAGTATATATTTTTCAAAAAATCGCAGTGCAAAAGTAAAAGAACTTTTTGAAAATTAAATTCAGATATAAAATCAAATTTCTTTGATATAAGGACACGAAAAATGGCTGAAGATGTTATTTCGCTAGCACTTTTCAGTGGAATTGCCATCCTGTTAATGATTTCGTCCATCATTGCCATTAAGCACAAAATGAACTATTTTGCCATTTTTGCAACCGTTATCTTGTGGGGATTACTTCCGTGGCCTTTTCTCTATTTAGTAACGGAAATAGATTCCGTATTAACCATCACCTTCCTACGAATCTTGATCGCCATAATCGGTATGTCCCTTTTCATAATAGTTTCCCTTATTCTCAATATTTATTACAAGAAAAAGAAAATTATGAGCCGTTTTCAGTATTCAGGGCAAGATTTCAAAAAACAAATGTTTGGTTATCTCCCTGCTACATCAAGCAAACAAAATATTCATAAAAAAGCTTTTAAAATGCCTTATTTACTGTATTATTTCCTTTTAGGCGCCTTTTATTTCATAAGTATTCTGTTCTTTTTCATTAGTTATCAAAAATTAGGCGTAATTTTTACCGCAATCCTCAATGCTGTGGGAACGACACTCTTTGTTGCGATTTGGAATCTAATTCGGAAATATGAATATGTAGATTCGATAAAATTTACGTATTTACTCATTTTGTTAATTGCGGCGATCTTAACCATTCAAAGTATTCCGTTAGCATTCAGTGAAAATACGGTATTTGGAATGATAGCCTTAGTTATAACGATTGCATTCTGGGTATTTTTTGTGATTTTATCCGGAACAGACGATTATACAGCATATGAAAAGGAGAGAATCCTCAGTTTTGGGTATAAAAATACAAATTTCCAACTCACCAAAGCTATGGTTAAGATTTTCTTCTTTTTCGGATTTAGTCTTCTCTCACTTGTTTTATTTGTACTGATTTTTCAAATTATTCCTCTTGATTCTTCTCTTTTACGCAATGAAATCACCCTGTTTTTTAAAGATTTACAACATTTTCCTTCCCTTCTCACCAATGTCTGGACCTGGGTTATTGGAATCGGCTGCACTATTTTTCCCTACATCCTTTATTTTTTAAGTCAGAAAAATTGGCCCGCCCGCTCGTTGAAATGGGATCAATGGGTCGCCATTCTCGCCACGCTGGAACCTCTTGCGTCGATATTCGTCGGTTTCTTTATTGGGCATGAAGGAGTTAATTTTAATTTAATTCTCTTAATCAGTGCAGTAATTTTATTAGCAGCTACCATCGCGTTGCGGTATTATCACGAAAGTAATTGCCTCAAATCGATTATCCTCCTCAAAGTCAAACAGAATCGGATGCAACATTTGATCCCGCGATTAACCCATAATCCCAACATCGTGGAATTGAAAACCATCACCGGGGAGTTTAATATCTTTTTAAGAACCTTTTTCCAAAGTAATCACCGCCTGAAAAATTTTATAGAGCGGTTAAAAGAATTAGATAGTACGCTAGAAATTTTAACTCTTGTGGAATTTGAAATAAAGAAGTGATGCCTTTGATAAAAGCGCTCATGGTAATTACGGTAAATGAAAATTATATGAAAAGCGTTATTAATGAATTAATGCCCATTAAACAAATTAAGCAAATCTCGTCCATTGCAGGGATCTATGATTTAATCGTGGAGATTCAAGTGGAAAAAATGGAAGAACTCAACGAGTTGATTGTTGACACCATTGATTCCATTGAGGAAATTCGAAATACCAATACCTTCATCGTTCTAAAGGATTATAAATAAGCTATAAACGCATTAATACAAAATACATAAGGTGTTATTTTGCAAAGAAAAGGTGAAGGTAATTAATTATACAAGTATTTTAAAACCGTTTCTCCTTTTAATCTCTATATTTGTCCAATAATCTCCTGAAATTATCTGCCTTTTCTTTCTCGTCTTTCTCAATGAGTTTCACTTCATGGTCGAACTCATTGCGTTCGGCTTCCAATTGTTGCAACTCTTCTGGCGTCTGCTTTTCTTTAATCACTTGATTAAGTAGGGCATTCCAAGTGGTGATACAATCGTTCTTCTGGACGAGAAATTTAGTTTCAATTTTATCCCAATCCATATGTGCCAACATCCCCCCGGGGAAGATCGCATCAAGTCTTACGGCAATATTGATGACATGTGCCTTGAATTTACTGAAAATGCTTATTTTATTAACATGGTTCCCCGGATTAATAGCAACTACTCCAGCAGTTTTATCCACGAACTCAACATACAGTAGCGCCCGAGGTGCTAAATAGTAATGCGACGTATTTCGCGTCCCTCCGGCACGCCCTTGAATAAAGGAGGGGTCAATCACTTTAATATAATCGCGAATCGTATCGGCGGTATCCGATACCACCGTAGAAAATATTTGCCGCAGTGTCCTTGGACGAGCATAAAGGACCGTTACAGGGAATTGGGTAATCCCTAATTCCTCGGCTTTTTTACAAAGATATTTCCCCATTTTTTCGCCTCCAAACTCATTCTTCGTTTTTACTGGGTGGTGGTGAAGATTTTAATTGAGAGAAATTTTAAATTGATTTAATCTGTTATTTTTTCCCGTGAAGCAGACTTAAATCTTTTACCTTGCCCAAATTTTTGGGCTGGTTCGCAAGAGGCGTGCC
>CAYGYC010000265.1:0-6336 GCA_964353755.1 uncultured archaeon
AGGCTATGATGTGAATGGTGATACTGCCCTGGATGTGGTTGTCGGGGGCAGGGGTACCAATCCCCGTGCAGGATTAAAGTGGATTGAAGCACCCATAAATCCAACCGATCGCCGTAATGTTTCAAAATGGCAGGTTCATAATATCGATGCCAGTGTGGAAAGCGGTCATGGATTCGTATTTGCTGATATAGATCAAGATGGCGATTTCGATATTGCTTTGTGCAATTCCGATTGGGATACAGCGGAAAATGAGGAGCAGATCATTTGGTATGACAATCCTGGCACTGGCACACCCGCCCAATGCGATCCTTGGCCGAAACATATTATTTTTTGGTCGAATGAGTTCTATTCCAAAGGACAGGTTGCCCTTTATAATCTAACACCAGATCCTTTCCCAGAAATTCTTATTCAGACGGAGAATCACATTTATATCTTCAAAAATCCGCAAAATCCGCAAGTCAATGATACGTGGGAACTCATTAAAATCCCGAAGATCCCCGAAGCCTGCTGGTATTCGCGCCCTATTAAAGTCGGGGATATTAACAATGATACAAAGCCGGAAATCCTTGGGATGCTGACGCATCGGAATGGCGCCCTTCCCACAAACATAGCAGCAGCTTTCTGGATGGAATATTCGGGGACTGATCCACTATCGCCCTCTGCAAATTGGACTACCCACATAATCAAATGGGGCGAGGGGTTCCTTGGTACGATATCTAATGGAGAGAAATGGGATCAATGTATGTTTGAAGATCTAGATCGCGACGGAGACCTTGATATTGTTGCAAATTGCGAGGAATGTCATACATTAGGTTTTGTATTCATATCAGTGGTTTGGTTCGAGAATCCGCTTATCTAATTTCGTACCGGTGTTTCAAGGCTAGAGAAATGAAAAGTAAACTTAGGATCCAAAATTATATATGATAAATTACTTGTACTTCTCAATTTCTTTAAAATATATATGGTCTAAAACAGTTCCTTGTGCCTCTAACAGTTTCATTGTTTCAATTAGTGGTTTATATTTTCCATTGGCCAATCCATTAGCGATAATTGCTGCTCCTTGTGCGGCTTCTTTCGCAATTTGAATGTTCGGGAGCCCTTGGATCCTCCGAACCGGCGCAATATCACTCAGCTGCTTTTGTAAAGGTGTAAAAAAATCATCGATTTTCGCTAATCGTCCGGAGAGCAGAATCTCTTTAGGATGTTCAATAGAGACGCGCATGGCGTAAATATCTTTTAACAGGCCTTCCATGAAAAAGTCTTTAGCTAATTTAAATTTTTCATCGGTACGAGATAAAATCGAAAATTCTTCGGGGCTCAAATCTCTATAACCCGCAACATAGGCAGCTCCACCGCCATAAATGGTCCGTTTATAAATGTTATCAAAAAGGTACGCGAGTTCCCCATCGATTCCACCGCATGCCAGAAATCCAGCACAGCCGGCACTTCCTCCAATTCCATCAATGATTTGTCCATTTTCAACGCCCAATACGGCATTGAATCCACTCCCCATTTCGACTAAAATGAAAGACACGTCGGAGTATTCAGTATGTAACCGCACAGCTTGATCATGAATTCCTAAGGCGGCACTGCACACTTTATCCGCGGTCCCCATATCAATTTTATTTATTTTTCGATGGGTTGGAACCGTGGATAGTAATTTCACACCGGGGATGAAATATCCCTTGAATCCATTTTTCTGAAGGAGCCTTGCTATTTCCCCTAAGCCGGTGATTTCAGAAGTAAGATGCTTTTTAATCGTTAAATAAAACAAATCTTTCTCAGTTAATTCCTTTATAGGTCTAAAAGGCAAGCCATGCCCGCTGGGTGCAACGATTAAATCAATTCTTTCAAGCGATTGAAGTATTTCGATAATGGTATTTGGCTTTTCTATAACCCGTTTCGTTGGAATGGAGGTATCTAATATAACCGAATCATCATCTAATCCAACAATACTCCAGCTATCTGTTCCAACATCTGTTCCGACAACACAAACCATTTTTTAGACCTAACTTCAATCTCTTATTCCTATTTTTTTTGGAAAGAACTTAATTAATAAAATTCGAATAGCTTTTAAATAGTTTCTTTTAAAAGAATAAAAATAATGGATACTCCTTCAGTTTTGAGTTTCTGCGATTTCCAAGCCATCCGGGAATATGTGGAAGCCCGAGAACCTTTACTGCGAAATTCTTGGAAAAAGGCAATCGAGATTTCAGATCAAAATATCATGGTAGGAAGATTGCATGAAAACCACATTTTAGGAATTTTTTTGTGGCTCTATCTTGTAAAAATAGAAGAGCTATCGACTGAGAAAATTGTAGAGGAATATGAACGGTTTTTCCAGAAAGTTTCCCGAAGCAGCATGAGCACTTATTTGAACCAATTAGAAAAGCAGGGCATTCTCACCAAGAAACGGCAAGGAAAAAATGTTTTTTACCGATTAATTTACGAACCGCCCACAAATATAGCGCCGATTTACATGGTTCGGAATTTTTGTATTTTACCGTCTTATATCTGTCGCGCGTCGTTTTTCGCCCGAACCTTACGAATTGATAGAGAAGAAAATTTGCGCTATCTCTTAGAACTTGTAAATTTGGGGTTATTTAAAAACCGATTAGAAAAATGTGTATTATGTCCGTATGCGATAAAAGAAGAGAATAAACAATTACTAAATTCAGTTGGTACCATTTATAGGAATAAAAGTGAATTACTTCCAAAAGAATTATTTGATTACATCAATGAAAAATTGGGGGACCTGCCGATTTTTGGAGGGATTAATATCCTAGGGAACTGGCCCACGATTTCCGGAAAACTGATGAATTATGGCCAAATCTATAAAAAAGAGATTAAATTCCAACGCGAAGTCTATGACCGAAAACAAACGCTCTAATAACCCTGAAAATTCTTTAAATTTTAAAATAAATATCTGTTTGATCTATGAGAATTGCTTTCCCATCGAGAAAGAGTATTTAAAACGGGGGTTTCCTCCCGAACTTTATGAAATTATTACGGGTATTCAGGCAGCCTTCTTTTTATCCCATAATATACGGAAAAATACCCACCTCTTTTTGATTTTTACAGCAGAAAATTTCCTCATTCATTTTATTGGCAATGAATTAAAACATCTTAATCCGGATGAAAAATCCATTGGATTACTATTAATGAAAGCATTAGAAACGAGAAATTTATATAAGAATTCGCATAGAAAACAATCTACACCCGGCATTTGGATTGAAAAAAGGGGCTTTACAGATCTGGTTGATCAATTGAAACAAGAAACTCAATTCATTGTAGTTGAAGAGAACTCGACCGAATTGGAAGCTGATTTACCAAAGGAACTCACTCTACTACTTCCCAATGGTAACAATTCGACGACTTGGACGGAAATTAACTCCATTAAAACGAACTTACGTAAATTTGGCATAGCCAGGTTGCCTGAAAAAAGGAGGAATTATTTAATCATTTTAAAATTCTATTCGTTTATTGATAATCTTCCATAAATTGGAAATAGAATTTAGAATTTCATCTTCTTTAAGCCCGGGATTTTACCGGTAGGAAATCCGGGGGGAGCTCCCGCTTTTCCAAAACCGCCGGGCATACCTTTGCGGAAGCGACGTTCTTTACCAAACTTTTTCATCATCTTTTTAAACATAAAATATTGCTGGACAAGTTCTTTAACACTCTTAGAATCAGTTCCCGACCCTCTCGCGATCCGATCAATCCGTGATCGATTGATGACTTGAGGGTTATCCATTTCCGAAGGTGTCATTGAATCCATAATATATTTCCAAAGATCGAATTTTTCCTCCGCGACTTCCTGAGCCCCTTCGGGTAATTTACCGCCCCAGCCGAACATCTGTAAGAGTTTTCCTATAGGTCCCATTTTACGAACAGATTTCATCTGATCATACATATCTCGTAAAGTAAAACGTCCCGCCAGAAACTTGGTTTGTAATTCTTTGGAGGGGGCAATTTCAGCCTCTTTTACCTTCTCCAGAATCATATTTAAATCGGGAATGCCAATTAAGCGGCCAACGAAACTTTTAGGGTCAAACTGTTCGATATCGTCGATATGTTCGCCCGTTCCAATGAATTTGATTGGCGCGCCTGTAGAAGCTACCGCTGATAATGCGCCACCTCCTTTTTGAGCCTCGGAGTCTAATTTCGTTACAAAAATTGATCCGATCTTGGTGGCTTGATTAAATGCATAGGCTTGCTTAGCTGCCTGCTGTCCTAAGGTCCCATCTATAACCAGAATAATTTCAAACGGTTTAATAATATTGGCAATTTGAACCATTTCTTTCATTAAATCTTTTTCATCCTTATGGCGACCAGCAGAATCAACAATAATGACTTCCATTTTATTATCAATAAATTGGGTCATTCCTTTTTGCGCAATTTTGACACTATCTTTGGATTCAGGTTCACCATAAATGGGAATCTCAATTTTTTCTGCAAGTTGCGCTAATTGATCATAGGCGCCGGGACGATAGGTGTCGGTGCAGACCAGCGCGGTTTTAAACTGTTTTTTCTTGTAAAATAGCGCTAATTTAGCGGCAGATGTTGTCTTTCCAGACCCTTGGATGCCTACCAGAAGAATTATATTGGGAACATCCGCTTGAATGTTAAGTGGATACGCTTTCTTTCCCAGGAAGTTGGTGAGCTCTTCATATACGACCTTGATCGTATAATCTCGGAGTGATATGCCGGGTGGCTTCTCTAGAAATTCTTTGGTGGTCCGTTCTCGAATTCGTTCGCTCAAACTATCAACTAAGGTGAAATTGACATCCGACATTAGTAACGTGCGCTGCAGATCCAAAATTAGTTCTTCAATGGCCGCCCGATCGACTGTCGGAAGCCGTAATAACTTACGAAACGCATCACTTATTGAGCGCCCAAATTTCTCCAACACCAAAACGTGTCACCAAATATCAATCTCACATTCTCATGCAAAAAATGGTTTTGCCCTTGATATACGTAATTATCACATAATGTTATTAATATTTTGTGATCTGAAAAAACTTATAATTTATGATTTAATATTTAATATTGTGAATAAAGCGCTAACCATTATCGGAACCATCCTAATTATTTTAGGAATAATAGGGAGTTTTTATCTTATTCAAGTTATTGTAGCCATTATTATTGGGATTGTAATATTCATTGTTGGGATTACAGTCGAAGGAGGTAAATCTGCAAAGGGGGGAGATGAAGAAAGGAATTTTGAATTCTGTCCAAACTGTGGAAGTAGTATTAAGAAGGGTTCTAAATATTGTGGCTACTGCAGGAAGAAATTATAAGGACGTCTAACGGGCAACGGGCATTTAGCATACAATTAAGGGAAAAGATACTCATATTCGCTTAAGTGATGAGCAATTTTTCGCCCACAATTGAAGTAGAGAAGAGCTTGCTATGGTAAAGGAAAGAATTATTGAGACAAACCACGGCATAAATGGTGCGGTTATTGTTGAACCCTATGACAAATTTATGAAGAGGCTCCGGGATAAAGGGCGCTGGATAGATACAGAGCCCATTCTGAAGGCAGGTATAAATCAAGGGCTCGCACTTGAAATAGGTCCAGGCCCGGGTTATTTGGGGCTCGAATGGTTGAAGAAAACCGAGAAAACATCTCTTCAAACCCTAGAAATTAGTTTGGATATGATACAGATCGCGGAAAAGAATGCGATCGACTACAATTTTCAAAATAGGGTTAAGAATATTCATGGCAATGCGCTCGAGATGCCTTTTGAGGATGATATGTTCGATGGCGTGTTTAGTAACGGCTCATTGCATGAATGGGCGGACCCAATAAAGGTCTTTAATGAGATACACCGGGTATTGAAAATAGGCGGGAACTATTGTATTAGCGACCTGCGTCGCAATATAAATCCATTGATAAAGTGGTTCTTGGGACACACGGTTAACCCCATCGAAATGAGAGATGGTCTCCTTGCGTCAATAAATGCTTCCTACACCGTTGAAGAGCTACATCGGCTCCTTCAAAAAACGAATTTAAGAAACTATGCAATAAAGAAAAACCTGATGGGATTAATAATTCAGGGGAATAAAACCTAAAAAGTGAAGGATTTATTCTAGGGGCGGGATTCTGGATACTGGTTTTTGGAAGAAATTATAAAGAATCAATCTTAATTTTGGTTTCTGGATATAATTAAGAAATATAATTATATTAGGATGAAAAAATGTAAGAGCTAAAATAGAGATATAAAAAAAAACATGTGCGCTAAAAGATTTGAAGGTGAATTAAAAAAAGCTAAAATTCTAAAAGAGGAGATATCTATTATCATTCGCCACTTAAAGTGGAAAAGCTAAAATAGA
>CAYGYC010000266.1:0-6333 GCA_964353755.1 uncultured archaeon
GTACGACCGGAAAACCAACCGTAGTTGGATACACTGCAAATGATATTGCGATGTGGACAGAAGTAATGGCACGAACACTCACCGCACCTGGTGTTAAAAAAGGCGATATTGTTCAGAATGCGTATGGATATGGACTTTTCACGGGTGGTTTAGGTTTTCATTATGGAGCAGAAAGAATAGGCGCCACGGTCATCCCTATTTCAGGTGGTAATACAGATCGTCAGATTTTACTTATGAAAGATTTTAAAACAACGGTTCTAACATGTACGCCCTCCTATTCTTTATTTATTGCCGAATATATGAAAAAAATGAACGTAAATGTGGATTCCTTGCGTGTGGGAATATTCGGTGCCGAACCATGGAGTGAAGCACTACGAACTAAAATCGAGGATGCGTTACATATTAAAGCTATTGATATTTATGGACTCTCCGAAATATGCGGTCCAGGTGTCTCTGTAGAATGTCCCGAGCAAAAAGGACTTCATGTATGGGAAGACCATTTCCTTCCTGAAATAATAAACCCCGAAACGCAAGAGTCCCTTAGTGAGGGCGAGCAAGGCGCTCTTTTATTCACTACCCTTACTAAAGAAGGCATCCCTCTTTTGCGATACTTGACTAATGATGTCTCAACGCTTACTTATGAGAAATGCGATTGCGGTCGATGGCATGCTCGTATGAAAAAAGTGATTGGGCGCTCCGATGATATGTTGATCGTCCGAGGAATCAATGTATTCCCCTCAGAAATCGAATACCAGCTTATGAAAATTGAAGGCGTTTCTGAGAATTATCAAATCATTGTGGATCGAGATATTTTGGACACACTTGCCGTGAAAGTCGAATTAACGTCTAAAGTATTTTCTGATAAAATCGCAGATATGGAAGAGTACAAAGGAAAAATTGAGCGGCATCTCGAGAATACATTACAAGTACATACCAATGTAGAATTTGTGGCTCCTGGAACGATAGCCAGGAGCGAAGGGAAAGCAAAACGGGTTATTGACCAAAGAATAGGTAAAGTATAAAAAAAATAGAAAAAAAATGAGATGAATGGTAATGGTGAAACAATTATCAGTATTTCTCCCCAACAAACCAGGAATTTTAGCTAAATTTACTGCATTACTCGAAAAAAATTCAATAAATATACGCGCTTTAACGGTTGCGGATACTGCCGACTATGGAGTTCTCCGGCTCATTGTAAATGTTCCTGAGAAATGTATAAAGCTGTTGAAAGATGAAAACTATCTAGTCTCTGAAACAGAGATCATCGCGCTCGAAGTGGAAGATAAACCCGGTGGCTTAAATAAAGTCGCCAAAGTAATGGGCGACAATGGAATTAATATCGAGTATCTCTATTCTACGCTCACTACTGGCGCTGGCGCTGCTATCATCCTGATGCGGGTAAATGATCTGGAAAAAGCCATGAAAATACTTCAAACTAATAAAATTAAAGTGCTTCAAGGCAAAGACGTCTATGGAATTTAAGTGGGGAGCTCTTCATTCTTTTGGCGTGCCCTTTGCGTATTACTCTGTCTATTTGACCAATTGCATATCCATCAGCTGTAACTGCTGACTGCAGTTATATAAACTAAGAAAAAGTTAATTACAATAATCGATAATCTAAAAATTACCTAAATTAGAAGGAGAAAATGGTCGTGCCAAAATTCACGGTTAAACCACAACCCAATGATCCCTACAGGAACTTTACGTTCAGAATTAAAATCGATAATAACTATGTGGCGGGATTGAGCAAATGCGATGTTCTCAGTAAAACAATGGAAATGGTTGACCGGCGTGGTGGTGGGGACCTCAGTACGATCCACAAATTGCCTGGAAAGACGAAATCGGAGGCTATCACTCTTACGACAGGTATCACGCGTGATAAATCTTTCGAAGAGTGGGCAAATCTGGTTAATAATTTTAAAGGTGATGCCGCAATATCCCTGAAGATGTTACGTAAAGACATTATCATCGATGTTTTTAATGAAGCAAACCAAAAAGGACTATCATATTACGTCTATAATTGTTGGGTTTCCGAGTACCAAGCGGTGCCGGACTTGGATGCCGGTGTTAATGCTGTACTGATTCAAACGATCAAGCTGGAAAATGAAGGCTGGAAACGGGAGCCCTCGGTAATTATACCAATTCAAAAAAAGAAAATATGAGCCAAATCTTACCTAAGGTCCTATTTATTCAAGAATTTCTTTGATCCGTAATTTCTTTCCATCGGGTTTTCCAATAGGTTCACGAGTTAAAATGCGTTTTATCTCTTTTACTTGGCAGGCCTCTTGAATTCCTGCTTTTATTGCTTTTTTAATTGATTCTAAGGATAACCCGTTTATTTCTAGTTCATAGATACATTTTACTCCTTTAGGGACCTTGCTTTCTGTATTTTTATCGGCAAGGGTGGGATAATAGTGGGTACTTCCAAAAATAGATCCTAATCGATTTATTCCAGCGGGATAGGGGCAAAATACATTGTCAAACTCCTGAATAGTATCCACGGCGCTCATGGTCGCTTTTAATGTATCTTTTTGCGAGGTCCCGCATATCAAGATATGGGCGCCTACAAAGCCCTTTCTCACTTTAAATTCGGGATCAATTCGGCATGCCTCCCCTTCTTGATTTGGAATGCTAAAGATAATACGGCTGCCCATTTTCGCCTTTATCGCCGTATTTCCCGAAATGATTTGAATCAATTCTTGAACTGAAATTATCGTTTCAGACTCGTCGGCCATATGAAACCCATCAAAAATGGAAATAGTGGGACAGGTCAAGACATACAATCTTCGTAGCATCTCAGACTTTGTTGTTTCAGTGTTATTGCCTCCAATGAATATTGATATGCCTGGACGATAATCGGGAGTGTCTGTATGTTCTAAATGCTTATCAATTCCTATTCTTGGACCTAAATAATAATCCAATTCACTAATTTCTTGATTTGTTTCTATTTTTTCGATGATCGTTGAAAAAGGTGCATGATTGATTGTTCGCGCAGCCGTTAAAGCCCATTCGCTGGATAAAGCGGTAACAATAAATTTTGCGAAATAAAACGGGAAAACCTCAATATATCCCTCTTCCACTACAACATTATTAACCATCATACAGAATCAACCTAGAGGCAGAAAAGCCCATAAATGCCCCACATGGTGAAGCCGATTATAATAGGGTTGAGCAAGTTATCGGAGAAAGGTAGGGGCTTTGGAGTAAAGTAATCGATTAAGAAAAATGCTGGGACAGCGACGCCATTAATTACTAAACCTATTATGATTCCTCGCCCAATATCCCCTACGAATCCAAAATAAGCGGGGGAAAATGCGAGTGCGATGAAACCTATAAATCCAAAAACGAAAGAGGCCACCATCCCCGCAAGACAACCTTCCCAGGTTTTTTTAGAAACCCCAGGCCTGATGCGATGTTTGCCCTTAGTCACGCCTACAATAGTAGCTGCCGCATCTCCTAAACCGCTTATTGCGATTACTGCCATGGCAATGGGCGGAGGAAAAACAAGTATCGCAAAGAGAATCCCCGCTACGAGATAAATCTGGGGACCTAAGGTATCCTTCTCTTTCTCCCTATACAAATTCCCCAATTGCCGTACCGGATACCAGCGAAAAGCTTTAATCCGAATTAAATCCGAGAGAAGAACAAGTTCGAATACAATAGTTACCCCAAACATCGTAATTAATTTGCCGCCATCAATCAGCGCAACAATTGAGTCAAATCCAATCGCCCCATACCCCCAATAATCATAGGGCAGAGTAACCATTAGACCATATAAGGAATCGACCACCAGTTGCCCGACTATCAAATACACCGCCAAGACACCAATTATTAAAACGTGAAATGCCTTTCGGGATATCTCTAAATCTAATTTATGAATTTTTTGCTCGGGGGGAGGCTCTTTCAGGTATTTTTTAGTTTTCAATTCATAGATGGCAAATGCTGAGAAGAAAATGAAGAGAAATCCTAAAAAGTAAATGGCAAATGTGCCTGTTGGAATGGGATAGGGGAGTTTCAGGGCCTCGGTAAGTGAAGTTTTTATAAATGCCACTATTAAACCCGGGATGAGAAAGTATAATCCCATAAAAATGCAGAGCCCCACTGTCAGAGCACCGTTAAACACCCCCTCACGCAATTCAACTACATTTTCTGTCGCTGTTTTGCGTTTGGAATTAACATTTCGTGTGATAAGAAAGCATTGAAGCGCAAAAATAAAGAAAATTACACCAATCACCATATTATCTAATCCAAATACGGGCATTTTAACGATCCCTTCATAAAATCGAAATTTTTAATAATTAGATCCCTTTATTTTATATTTATTTATCTATCTTCTTGGTGACTGAAATGATTACGTTAGCCGAGGTGGATGTACTCATCAGCATTTTTTATACCCTGTTTGTGCTTGGAATGTTAGGGGCTTTCACGGGAGCTGTTTTTATAAAGGAGCATCGAAAAAAACTCGCATTTTTGTCAGGATCAATGGCAGTTCTTTTATTGATTACGATGGTAGTGGCATTGGCTATGCCCTACATCTTTCCCGCTTAAGCTTTTAAGGAAAAACGCCCTATACATAAAATAGTTAAGTAAATAGCAACTTATTTTTTGTGAGAAATTCTATTAATGAAAGATAGAATTTAAGAAGAATAGTTAATCAAATTAATAAAATGAGAGGATGTAAGATGATGTTGAAGTTGAATAATGTTGAAATTGAGGATACATATGCTGAAGCATTTGATTTATGGTGCTCGAGAGTCCTAATAACAGCCTTGAACGAAACTTGGGTCAACAATGCGGTTCGGACTTTTACCGGCTTCGCTGTTTCTACCATTGGATGTGACTGTGAAGCAGGCCTAGATAAAATGATTCCTGCCAAATTAACTCCAGATAAGCGCCCAGGTGCTTCCGTTTTAATCTTTACTAAGCGCAAACAATTAGGGACGGCTCTTATGAATCGGGTTGGTCAATGCATCTTGACTTGTCCTACCACTGCCCTTTTTGATTGGCTTAATGAAGAACCATCCACGTTTAAGGATGAAAAAACCAATCAAGAGGTCCCCGCCGTTTTCCCTACGGGAAAGAACATGCGCTATTTTGGCGATGGTTGGGAAAAGGCAGCAACGATTGAAAATCGTAAAGTCTGGCAAGTTCCCGTGATGGAAGGGATTTTCACCATTGAGGAAAGTATCAAAGCCAAAAAGGCGATTGGTGGTGGAAACTTTTTTATTCTGGGGGATAATCTCGACCATACCTTAAAAGCATCAATGGATGCGGTGAAAGCTATTAACGAAATCGAGGGCGTCATTACCAGCTTTCCAGGTGGTGTGTGCCGGAGCGGCTCGAAAACCGGATCGCTTAAATACGCCAAATTTATGCATGCCTCGACTAATCATCGCTATTGCCCAACCCTTAAAGCAGAGGTGCAGGATACGTTAGTCCCTAAGGATGTTAATTGCGTACTGGAGATCGTTCTTAATGGCATGTCAATCGACCTCGTGAAAAAAGCAACCGCTGCGGGTGTCAAAGCAGCAGTCAAAGTACCGGGTATTAAGAAAATTACCGCTGGCAACTATGGCGGCACACTTGGCAAACATAAGATTGTTTTAAAAGAAGTTTTGGGACTTTAATTTTCCTTTTTTTATTTAAAACAGATGATTATTCTCGAATATTAACTCTTTTTTTTCAAAATCAATTAGTCTGTTTAGCGGTTTTAAAATTTCTTTATTTTCTCCATTACTCATAGATCTTCCGGTCTGAATCCAGGCCGCTATTCTTTCAATAGTCTTATATATTCGAGTGAATTCCATAGGAGAATCCCTGCCCTAGTTGTTGTGATGTGTAACTTTTTTTAAATATATAAATACAGCTCTTGCTTTTTTGCAGACAGCCGACAAAAAGTTTTGTGTAGGTCTCAATTTGATTTGAAGAATTCTGAAAAGTATTAGAAGGGTTTTGGGGGTATGAGGTTGATGCTATCTCCAATTTAAGAAAATCATTTATTATATAAATCCAAAAGCTTTCGGGTCAATAGGCCAAAAAGTTCTTCGATATTATCACCGGTTTTAGCTGAAGTTTCCATATAATCCAAAGAAAAATTGGCTGCTAATTCTTTTCCCTGTTCCTGACTGATTACTCGTTCTTTAGTGAGATCAATTTTATTACCTACTAATATTCCAAACGGGGTACCAATTATTTCTCGTAAATCGTCGACCCAGTAGGAGGTCCCTTCAAAAGATTTGTCATTTGTTACATCATACAGCAGGAGAATGGCACTGGCGCCTTCGTATAAGATCTTCCGAACTTTGCGGAATTTTTGTTGACCTGCAATGTCCC
>CAYGYC010000267.1:0-1512 GCA_964353755.1 uncultured archaeon
GAATCATGTGCACCGCATCACTATCGGCGAAATCTCTGATATCTTCCAGTGTGTCTCTCTAAAATTATTCGTGGTATAAATTCTATTACCATAGGTTATTTTTATACCGGTCATTTTAGGGAATTGCCATGCAAATGAAACTATTTCCAGTATATCTCGGAAAATTGCATCTCGTGAAATATCTAGGACTTTCTCAGAAGTCTTATCTATTTTTTTTGAAAATTGACGTTTGGACCTCAATTTTTTTACCTCATCCCGTCGCAGTATCACCGGTTTAAGCATTCGGCAATTTTTATTCCGGTTTTGATATAAAATTTTAGGTCTTTGAACATTTGATTACACTACATCTTTTGTCTAAATCATTTAAAAAACTTTTAATAAGAAGAATTCCGTAAAAAGTTCATTCAAGTTTCTCCCTACGAGGAATTTCCAAAAGAATTTAAATTTTAATTTATTTTCAAGAAATCTAGAATTTTATTAATGGGGATAAATAAAATAGTAAGGGAGATAAGCAAGGCGATTGAAGTCTTGGAAGAATGACTAAAGCAGTGCCCCGGGGATATCATTATTCAACCGGAGTTAATAGGGCTCTACGTGAAGGAAAGAATTTCAATGCGATGAAACACTTAGAACCCCTCCTCGACGCCGATCGATGCGATAAGGATCTCAAAATTTGGGAAATACGACGACTTTCTAAGAATTTTTCTTTTATGTAAATTCAAAATATCCAATATATCAAATGATTAAATTAAATTCCCTTATTATGCAAAAGTGGAAGTAGTCATCCCCCTTATTTCTCACTTTTTTCATTCGCATCTATGTATTTAAATGAGACAAATAGGAGAGTTTAAAATTTAAACCTTAAATGCCCCTGTAACCATAAATAATAGGAGGAAAATTAAAAATGTGAAATCCTTAAAGTACTGCCCGATTATAAACACGATTAACAAGATATAATTCCAAAAAATGGAATTTTATTACTGCCTAATGATGGGTGAGAAAAATGGACTTTGACCTTTAAAAGCCCATGACGATGGATTTTTAACTTATTATTATAAGTATTTTGGTTGTTTCAGTATTGGTTAAAACGGTACCAAAAAAGCTTAATGATTTTGGGAAATTAGTTTAATAAAAACCTAAAAAAGAGAAAACTGGAGGCGAATGGAAAATGGGACTATATGATACGGTCATATTAGCAACTCCTATTAAATGCGTGAAATGTGGGAATCCAATTAAAAAGTTTCAGACGAAATCGTTCGAAAATGCACTCAGTATCTATCGCATGGGGGATGTGGTGAATTATATGTATTCTTCAAGGGTTATCAGCGGCATATTGGAGGATGAGATCTATTGTCATGAATGTAAGTCTTTTGATCAGCGGGTTTATATGGTGATTTACCATATGGTCCTAATCGATGTCTGTGTAGATAAGGCAAAAGCGCATCAGAAGTTACAAGAAATGAATAGAGTCGACTTAATAGATTTGTATATCAACTTACAACATCGGACAAA
>CAYGYC010000267.1:1522-6323 GCA_964353755.1 uncultured archaeon
CAAAGTTGTGGAAAGCCAAATATAAGCGATTATATTATCTGGTTGATTCATATCGATCATATTTGAAGGAGGGACAGACCGAATCGACCGATCTTATGGATTGCCTTCAGGCGAAGCAGGTACTTACGGGCTTACTGGAAAAGGTACAACAAGAGACAAAACAGATTGATGACCGGGAGGGCAGCCATGACCTAAACAATAACTTAGATAAAGCAGATATACTTGACTTATACTACAAACTCTATAAAGAGATGGAAGATTGGAGACGAAAATTCTCTGGCTTATTCGGATTAATTGATTCTTATCAAAAATATCTGAATATGTCCGAGGAGGAGCGAGAGAAACGTAGGTCTAGCGCATTTGGCGCACTCGCATTCCACGAAATTAAGGATTGCCTTGAAAGAGAGGATGTGCTTGGCTGTCTCTTGGAAGAAGCAGAAAAAGGTGTCGGTTGGCCTTTTTTAGGGGATGAAGATATTGACTAGAAAAACGGGGAAATTTGAGGCACTTAATAATATGGAGATCCAAGAATTCCTACAAAATATTAAAGCGCATCTCCCTGATTTGAGGGAATTGCTTGAGGAAATCAGTGGGCATTGGTCCTATGAAGATGGGGTGTATCGATTCTATCACCAATCCTTCAAAGTTTACGCACTACAGACCGTAACGGTAAAGATTGTTGAGGCACTGAAGAAGTTAGTCCCGGAGGGCACAGAATTGAACCCCTATTTCAAGGTCATTCTGGAGGAAGGTGCATCCATGAAAGAATTCAAGCTTGAACACAATCACGATTGGTTGAAACACACCCGCCCCATGGTAGAGGCGTTCCTCCATGCCAAATACTTCCTTGAGATGGCAGTGAAGTACGGCGACGAACTTGAAGTCGCCCCTCGAATGATGCCTTCCGGATGGGCTGGCTTGCTGTACTTATTTAATATGCGATAATTCTCAGAAATAATGTCAGTGTTATTTATATGATTTGCTCGGGTACAATAAAAGAGGAAAGCACATAACGAATTCATATTTATAAATAGAGAGTAAGGTTAATTACGCGGGATTATTCCTCAGTATGCCCTAAGGTAATGGATGATATAAATAAAAAGATAAAATTACCTATTTCTTTATTAGGATTTTAAGCGTTCTCAGAAAAGTAAAATTCAGGAGAAGATGAAAATGGAAGGCGAACGAATTTCCTACCACGAATCAGTTCGGAAAGCGTATGAACGAATAAAAAAGGATAAGTTAACAAATATATGGGACCGTTATGTCGCTCAAGGATTAGGAGATGATCCGGATAAGCGTTGTCCCTTTTGTCAAGCCGGAGTACGCTGTGATTTGTGTTCGAATGGACCTTGTCGCTCAGATTCTGCAAAGGATAAGCGTGGTGTCTGTGGCATCACTGCAGATGGGATGGCTATGCGGATGATGCTACTCCGAAATGTCATGGGGGCATCTACCTATCATTATCATACCGATCACACCGTGAAAACCTTGCGTGCAACTGCACAAGGTGAAAGCCCCTTTGAAATAAAAGAGCCTGATAAATTAAAGAACTTTGCAAAACGCCTGGGGGTAGATATTACCGGATCTATGAAAGAAATTGCCCTCCGTTTGTGTGCTTTCGTAGAAGCGGATTTCAATAGAAAATATTACGAACCAAGTCAAATTATAGAAGCCTTAGCGCCAAAAGAGCGGAAAGACCTCTGGAAAAAACTGGATATATTCCCCGGTGGTATCTATGGCGAGATGCTCCTTGCCACTAGTTCCTGCCTTACTAATGTGGATGGATATTATGTAAGTTTAGCACTCAAAGCCATGCGATTAGGAATTGCTATGGCATATCAAAGTCAAATTGTCAATGAATTTTGCCAAGATATTCTCTTTGGAATTCCAAAACCGCATAAGATGCGCGTAAATTTAGGCGTCTTGGACCCTGACTATGTGAATGCATTGACCAATGGTCATGAGCCGTTTCTTGGTTTTGCAATGGTCCAGCTAGCCCGCAAACCGGAATGGCAGAAAAAAGCCAAGGCAGTAGGGGCTAAAGGATTGCGAATTATCGCCAATATAGAAGCGGGACAGGAAATGATTCAACGATGGCAAATGGATGATGCGTTTTATGGCTTTACTGGCAATTGGATAATGCAAGAGGCAGTTTTGGCAAGCGGTTGTGTGGATCTTTTCGCCTGTGACATGAATTGTTCGATGCCAATAGACCCTATTTATGCTAAAAAATATAAATTCAAGTTGGTGCCAGTCAGTGAAGTAGTAGCCTTTGAGGGCGTTAGCGATCGTGTGAATTATGACCCTAAAAAGGCTGAGAAACAAGCTGCGGAACTCCTTCAAATGGCTATCGCGAATTACAAGGAACGACGCACAAAAATAGAACCAATTTTAGGGCAGCCTATAACCGAAGCGATTGTTGGATTTTCAGCAGAGAGCATCCTTGAAGCTCTAGGTGGGACACTTGATCCTCTATTAAATGCCATAAAAGATGGAACCTTACGAGGAGTAGCTGGGCTTGTATCTTGCACTACGTTAAGAAACCACGGGCAGGACGTGCATACTGTAAGAATAGCAAAGGAATTGATAAAACGAAATATTTTAGTACTTTCAATGGGATGCGGTAATGGCGGGGTTCAAGTTGCAGGATTATGCAAACTGGAAGCTAAAGAATTAGCAGGCGCGGGATTAAAAGCAGTTTGCGAGAAATTGGGCGTGCCACCAGTTCTGTCATTTGGCACCTGCACTGATACCGGGCGACTTGCGGATCTTTTAGCTTCTATTTCAAATGCCTTAGGGAATGTGCCTATTCCAGACCTTCCTGTGGCTGCGGTTGCTCCCGAATACATGGAACAGAAAGCTACAATCGATGCCATATTCGCTCTCGCTTTAGGTCTCTTTACCTATGTAAATCCCGTCCCCACCATTACCGGTGCGCCTAATCTGGTCAAGCTCTTAACTCAAGATTTAACTAGTGTGACCGGTGGGTTATTAAACGTGGAACCCGATCCCCTTAAAGCAGTTGATGCCATTTCCAATCATATCGAAGCGAAACGAAAAAAACTAGGCATTTAAAATTCACTTCTTTTTCTTTATTTTCAATTTTTATAAATTGAAATAAAATTAAAGATAGTCCGATTAGGTCAAATATAGAAAACAATTTCTGGAAAAACCTGAACAATCTCAAGTTCCATCGCTAGGATCGGTTGTTTCAGTTTAAAATTCAGAATTACTTGGGGATGAATTTCCCCTAAAATTCCAATTTCCCGATTATCGACATGAACTGAAAATGCGCGCCCCTCAATGTAGGAGGGATGTGATATTTTGTGATAGGTTACCGGCTTTTGTAAGAGGTTGAAAAGAATATCTAGTTCGGATTTTATTTTATTTAAATTTACATTTTCCCCGATGGTGGCCGCTCCAAGATGAAGAATTTGTCGATTCCGGTTATAGGCTTTCTTGTCTGGAAGAATTACCTCGCCGATTTCGAAGATTTTTTGCGGATAGAGATTTTTGACATTTTTAGAAAGGTAATCAATAAGGATCGGAATCAATTCGGGTCGGGCTTCGGAATATTGCTCCAATTTAGAATTGAGTAGACGGTAGTGTGGTAGTGCCTCTTTATTCATTAAGGTAGATAAAATTTCAATATCCGTGAATACATAATTCAAGACTTCAACATACCCTAAATTAGAATAGAATTCTCGTATCTTGTCGATTATATATTTATACGGTAAAACGGAGGATTTGGTTAATAATTGCGGCAATTCGGGCTTTAGATTGTTATAGCCGTAGCAGATAATAATATCTTCAATAATATCCACTTCATGGAGCAAGTCAAGTCGATTGGGAGGCGCTTTCAAGGAAATCTTATCGCCTTTAATTGAAATATCCATGTATCCCATTCTTATGAGGTAATCTTTAATTTGTTTATCTGAAATTTTTTCTCCTAACAATGTATGGAGGCTCTTGATGCTCACTGATTTGGATTGAGGCGTAAAATCTAGGGGTTTTTCAGAATGGTCGGGATAATTGATTTGCACTTGGTAGAGTTCGCCTCCTCTTTCAATCGCGTCTAGAACGATGAGATTTAATGTTTTTAACATCACATCTCGCTTGGTGCCAGTGACTTCAATGAACAGACTTTGCGGAGTTTTTTCATCCGGTCGGACAGCTCCCAAATAATTGGAATTGATGATGGGAGGCATACTGAGTACATTGCCTGCAGAATCGTAAAAAATCGGATATTTATCTAATCCTTCTAAAATAGGTTTATATTTTATTCCGGTCGGGTGTTCTTCCAAAATACCATTCGCTGTCATAACCCTATTATATCCTAATGGTTCAAAATTGATATCTTCTGGCTTTTTTGCTTCATAGGTTAGCGGAAATCGAATCAAATCAAAGACATATAATCCAATACTAGCTTTGGTACGGTTTCGTGCTAAAGATCCATGCAAATTTTCTTGTAAATTAATCATTTCAATGAGATCATCCTCTGTTATTATGATATTTTTAATGACCGCTCCTGCAATGAAGGGGCGAATGGGTAATATGGAAGATCCTACATTGATTTGATAATCGGAATCATGAACTGTAAAATCGGGCTCCTTTCTTTCCCACTGATAATAATTTTGTACCATTTTTACAAGATTCTTTATGGAGAGGAGATCTACTCGGTCAGGGGTTATTTCAAATACAATTTTATCTTCTTCTTCGTTAAGCTCTTCCTTTTCTACTTTTAATAAGAAGAGGGTATCGAGTAGATCATTAAGAGCAATCTGATGCCCAAGGCATT
>CAYGYC010000268.1:0-6296 GCA_964353755.1 uncultured archaeon
AGATTGTCGGGATTTTTGCCCAAACGGCAAGTAAGGAAAAATTGATCCAGACCATTGCAGGAGTTATTAAACTAGCGATTGAGGGGAAACCGACAGTCATTGTCCCGCTTGCCATTGCAGGCACGGAAACGCCCTTTCCTCCTGTTAAAATATGTGTAGAAATTGGAGAACCGATATCCATAAATCGGATGAGTAGAGAAACCCGCTACGAATTAGCGGGGGAGATAGCAGAAAAAATTGAAAAATTAAAGCAAAAAGCATTTGAAGCTCGGTATGAATAAGGTGAATAAAATGGCAGTAATTGCAAATGGTAATTTAAATTTGGATAGTATTAAAGCGATTGTGTTTGATTGGGATGGGACATTGTTAAATAATGTCCCTGCTCTTAAGGTCGCAACCCAAAATGTGCTGGAGCATTTCAACACCAATTATGCAGATGGGGTTGCAAATGAAGAATTTATAAGATTAACCGAAGCAATTCACAACAATAATTTTCCTACTATGCTACTGAATCATTATAAAATCTTAACGCACATTCCATTCTTCAAGGACTTACCCTATTTACAGCAGCTACAACTTCTTTTCATGATTTACTCTAAATATAAGGAATACAGCGAAGTTTCGGAACTCTATACGGGAACTAAACAACTATTAGGGCAATTGGCCCAGAAATTTGATCTTGCCATTCTCACCAGCGCCAACAGAGATGAACTACTTCAAACCCTGGAGAAATTCGGGATTTTAAATTACTTTAAATCAATCCTGACATTGGATGATGTTAAAAATCCAAAACCAAATCCTGAAGGAATTCAAAGAGCCCTTCACGAATTGAAGTATCATCCAGAAAATGTATTATATGTCGGTGATTCTGCAATTGATATCTTAACTGCTAAGGCGGCAAAGGTTTCATCCATCGCTATTTCCAATGGATTAATTCCACGGCAGAATCTACTAGAGTACAATCCAAATTTAATCTGTGATCATGTCACCGAATTAACCCAACTTTTTAATCTCCCCGAGATTGCCGTCGATATAAAATCAGATCTCGTAAAAACTATCGATTATCATGCCGAAAAAATTAAATCGTATGTGAAAGAAGAATTCAACTTCTTTACCCTGCTTCAAGAAGTCCTTCCACCGGAAATGAAATTTGAGGCGAACCATGTCGGCAAGATTATTCAGGATCCCTTAGGGTTTATGGGCGCAGTGATTTCGGACGGTATTACAAAATACACCCGTGGAGAAATCGAACTCAAAAAGCAATTCACCGACTTTCTAAATGCGGAAGAAAATTTCTTAAAATGTTTGGGACTCATTATAATTCATTTCGTAAATGAACGCAGTAACAATCTCATCAAGAAGATGGTTCAAAACCCCTTAACAAAACTCCCCTCGATAATAACGGGTGCCGGGTTAAAAATAACCTATCAATATCTTTACCCCCTCGATTACAAAGAGCGTTTTCGAAGCCTATTCTTGAAATTATTTGGACGTGTTATTCCATCGGAGAGTTTAATGAAATTACAGGAGTTAGATGCGACCACTTTCACCAACTCTGTTGTAGATGGGTGCGAACTGGCATTATATGATCTTGGATTGCCTAAATTGAGGAACTTTGAATTTTTTAAATCGCTCACACCGTTATCCCTTTCATTTTCGAGCTTGCTATTACAATTTCCAAGTGGGTTTATCCAAAGGCTTTGGAAAAAAGTGACTGAAATATCTCAAGATATTTTAGAGAAAGACTTTAGAAGATATCTTGTACCATAAATTTGGAATTGTTCTATAGGAGCCTTTCATCAATTGGTAAGCCCGATTAAAAAGAAAATTGGAATTCCACGCAGTATTAAAAAGAAAATTGGAATTCCACGCAGTTTGCTTTATTACAAATATTATCCATTATGGAAAACGTTTTTTGAGGAACTAGGGTTTGAAATAGTACTTAGCGACGAAACCAATAGTAAAATAGTCGAAGTTGGCGGAAGAAATGCTATCGATGAAATATGCATTCCTTTGAAATTATATTATGGACATTTAGTGAATCTGTTGGAGAAGAAGATAGATTATTTATTTGTCCCACGCTATATTTCAACTACCCTTGGAACTTATATGTGTCCAAAATTTCTCGGCTTACCGGATATGGTTCGAGGAACCATGGATAACCTCCCCCCTATAATAGAACATGAGATTGATCTACGAAAAAAGCCGAAATATGCCTCCGCCATGAAAACCGGGCAACAACTAAATCGATCGATCGCCCAAATCAGAAAAGCCTATGAAAAAGCAATAAAAACCTACCACTACTACCGGGATTTAATGGTCAAAGGGCTTTCCTTCAAACAAGCATTAAATATCATAAATAAAAACATTACAAATTTTGAGCCCCAACCGCACAAACATAACGGGACCAAAATCAGTGTTATTGGTCATGGGTATAACGTTCATGACCCCTTTATTAATATGAATTTATTCAAAAAATTGAAAGAAATGAATGTTGAGGTTATTACCTTAGAGAATTTACCCTTAGAAATTTTCAAAGAAAAAACGATTATCACCAATTCCTTAAAGAATTATTGGGGTAATGAAGAGGAGATTCTCTCTGCCGTAAATTATCTCTTCAAAGAAAAAGCTATCGATGGACTGATATTTATTTGCAGCTTTTGTTGTGGGCCCGATTCACTCATTGATGAACTGATAACGCGCGATTCCAAAAAGTTGAATATCCCCTATATCTCTTTAGTATTAGATGAACACAGTGGGCAAGCTGGCGTAGTAACGCGAGTTGAAGCATTTGTAGATATGATAATCAGGAAGAAGCGGGGAATCCCAGTAAAGCAGGAGCAGAAAGTTCAAGTTCAAGCCATTTCAGAGAAGTTTAAAGGTGATATTTAGTGAAAGTAACTTATCCTCATATGGGTAATTGTTGGCCCTGCTTTAAAGCCCTCGTGGAAGGGATGGGGGCAGAAGCCTATCTCCCCGATTACAATAATTTAAAACAATTAGATCCTGGATTAAAAGAGTCCCCGGAATGGGTCTGTTTTCCTTTTAAAACAACTCTTGGTAATTTTATTGCATCATTAAAGGCAGGGGTAAAGGTTATTGTAATGGCAACGGATTGTGGACCCTGTCGGTTTGGTTTTTATTATGCGGTTCAAGAACGCATCCTTAAGGATGCAGGTTATGAATTCGAAATGAAATACCTCCCCCAAGGGGACCTCCTTACTTTTGAATGGGCGGATTTATTAAAATCTATGTGCTCAGATAAATCACTGTTTAGCAATTATCTGGTCTATCGAACCGCCAGGATTTTTTTAATGAAATGCAAGCTGATTCAGGATACTGAACAGTATGAAGGAAAAACACGCTGTTACGAAATAAATCCGGGTGAAACCACTGAAGTACTGAATAAGTGCGTGAATGCAGTTGATAAAGCCAATAGATATTATAAATTAAGACAATTAAGGTCACAAATTCGGAGGGAATTCCGCGAGATCCCGCAAAAAAGAAGAAATGGAGGAGCTCTTAAGGTTGGATTAACTGGCGAAATTCATGTTACGCTGGATCCCTTTACCAATCATGATATTAAACGGAAATTGGGGGAATTGGGTTGCGAAGTACACATGGATTTAAGTTTATATGACTGGATTAAGCACAAGTTTCATCTTAATTTTCATCGAAAGTACTTAGAATATCTAAGTAAAACAAATAAGAAAATTGGGGGAATCCAAATGGATATTGGAGGCGAGGCTTACTGGGTCGTTGGCGAATATATCAATTGGGCTCAAAGGGGTCTCGATGGATTCGTGCATACTTATCCATTTACTTGTATGCCGGAGATTACGGCAAAATCCATTATAAACAAATGGTATGGTGATAAAACTCTTAATTTGCCACCTATTTTTTTCCCCTTCGATGAGCACGCTGGGGAAGCGGGATTGATCACACGACTAGAATCGTTTATTGAATTATTAAAAATTAAAAAGGAGAAGAAGAAGAATGGTGCTCGTTCAGAGTAAATTATCCACCGATTTAAGCGGAGATTTATATTTAGGAATTGATGTTGGAAGCGTCTCTACCAAATTTGCCATAATCAACGACAATATGGAACTGATTTATGCCACATGGGCGCGGTCTCAAGGTTCCCCCATTAAATCCGTTCAAAAAGGGTTTGAGGAAATGAAACAAACTTTGGATCGGATTGAACCCCAAATTAAGGGTGTTGGAGCTACCGGGTCGGCCAGGTATTTGACAAAAGCGCTTGTAGGGGCGGATATTGCCAAAACGGAGATCATTGCCCATGCAGTAGCTGCTTCATATTATATTCCAGGAGTCCGAACGATTCTTGAGATCGGTGGTCAGGATTCAAAAGTGATACTCTTGAAAGATGGGATAATCACGGATTTTGCGATGAACACAATTTGTGCGGCAGGCACAGGGTCATTTCTTGATCATCAAGCCCATAGATTAGGTATACCCATTGAACAATTTGGGGATCTCGCTGTCCAATCTAAAGTAGATGTGGTGATTGCAGGCCGATGCACAGTTTTCGCGGAATCTGATATGATCCATAAACAACAAATGGGACATTCCAAAGAAGACATCGTTAAAGGATTATGTGAAGCCTTAGTTCGGAATTATTTAAATAACGTATGCAAAGGGAAAAAATTGGAACCACCCATTACTTTTCAAGGCGGCGTAGCTGCAAATTCAGGGATTAGGATTGCCTTTGAAAAGGAACTCGGATGCGAAATCATCATTCATCCATATTATCTTACGATGGGGGCTATTGGGGCAGCCATGTTAGCACGAGAGCATGTAATATATGAAGAAATCGGGACAACATTCCGTGGCTTTAAAGTAAGTACTATGAAATTTACCCCAAAAGCGTTCAACTGCAAAGATTGTCCGAACCAGTGCGAAGTTACCTACGTCGAAAAAGATGAGGGTGAATTAATTGCACGGTGGGGCGACCGTTGTGGCAAATGGTCGATGTAGGTGATTCAATATGCTGTCATATATTGTAAGAAAAAACTTGGAAGTTTTACAAAATCGACTTAACTTATCTGAATTTGTTGATTTATTTATGGACAATTTCTATAGAATTCTCCCACGTAACTTCGTCGAACCCGTCCATCACTTTTTGAGCGATTTAGTAGATGAATTAATTTGGCTTTAAAAAATTGAGGCGGATATTCACTTATCAAGATCAGGAATATCTGATACCTATTAATTTTAATCTTTTTATTAAAGATTAATCTAATTCCTACTTTTTTTAACCTAAAAAATTGACGGTTTCTTATAAAATAATCTGGTTCTGTTTCAATTCTTTGTTATTGCTCAATTACTTAAATGCTAAAATTAAATAATATAAATAATAATAGAACACAAATATTTTCCTTTTTTGCTAAAAAATTAGACTTATTAAGCAAAATATATTTATTTATGCTTATATTTATGCTTAAGCAAAATATATGACCGTGAATAACACCGTAAAAATAATGAATCATGGAATGGTGAATATTCCAGCTCGTATCCGGAAAAAATATGGATTAAAAGATGGAGATGAAGTGCTAATTGTGGATGAAGGGGAAGGATGTATCAAAATAATGATTGTAGAATCGATAGAATCTATTCGAGAGAAATCTTTCACTGCAGAAGAGATTATGGAAGATTTGAAAAAATCCAGAAAAGTTGAATTAGAGTTGGAGAAATAAATCTTGCATAAAATTTGTTTAGATACGGGTCCTATTATGCTTTATTTATCAAAAAAACCTCCACAAGAAATAGAATTATTAATAAACATTTATGTGTAAAAAAGGGTAATGATTTTGCTATTAATTCACTTAATTCATTTCGAGTTCGCGTTCCACTAGAGATAGGCCAACTTACCGATTCTTTAATTATTGCTGCGGGCAAATTAAAAATAATCAGGTTGTGTGATGATTATTGAAACAATTTTCGAGTGAAATAGGACAGGAAAATGGGGTAAAAATTATTACGCTGATGGATCAAAAAAATTCCGTTCGGGCTAAAATACTTCCGGAGTTAGGAAATAATTTAGTAAGTTTATTGATTGGCAACGGTGAAAAAGCCCGTGAATTAATCTGGATTCCGACCGAAATTGGAAAGTTAAAAGAGAGTTCGCACCAATTCTATGGGAATCCCCTTCTTTTTCCCTTTCCGGGAAGAATTCCCAAGGGAATATTCACTTTTCAAGGTCAGGAATATCAGATGCCCGTTAATTTTAGGGATGGCACTGCTATCCATGGATTGGTTTTTGATAAGATTTCAGGAAA
>CAYGYC010000269.1:0-6284 GCA_964353755.1 uncultured archaeon
TATTTATTACCATTTGAATTGATGCTATTCAATATAAAATGGTCAAATGAGTGGTTGAATCTGATGGCGGACAAGATTATTACCTTAACGGACGGAAATAATAACAATACTTTGATTCAATTTATTTCATCCTATTTTCCATTTGTTGATGAGCCGCTCAAATTAACCTATCGCGGGCGAACCTACAATATTATAAGCACCAGTACTCGCAAATTTGGATTCGAGGATTTTTTTATCTCCCATAATTGCCTGAAATGTAAAAAGAATTGCTGCAGTGGCATGTATGTTCCGATCGGCTTTGAACAATATTGGACCAAAGAGAAATTAAAGGGTATTGAGAAATTTAATCCCCGTCGTTACACGGTTTATCTCAATGACCAAAAAATGATTTATTACATCGGATTAACCGGCAGACCCTGTTTTTATCAGAATCGCAAAGCCTGTACCCTGTGGGATAGTGATCTTGAAATTCAGAAGAGATGCATGGGATGCCACTTCTACCCGATGACTTTTTGGTGGGAGGAAAACACGATCATTTTTACGAAACACTGTGCGCCCTATCTCTGCAAAGGGGAATCGCTCCGTTACACAGAATGGGATTTTAATCGCGATTTAAACACGTTTGTCAAGATGTGCAAGGAAATTGAAACAGTCGGGCTGGCCGTCAATTATGCGCCTGTCGACGCCCTCAAAGAGCAGTGCTATTTCTCCGTCTAATTTTTTTTAGTCTAAAATAAAAATATAAGGCTGATCTGACTCCAGTTAATCTTGGAGCTATGAAGAGTTGATGAATTTCTGAGAACGAAGATTCAATGAAAGGGTCAGCGTCAGCTGGAGCTCCTTAACCGTTTTATTACTAATTATATTTAAATACTCTGATCCTCTTAGAAGGGAGAGATAAACTCACATTTAGATTAAGTAAGAGATGGAATATAAATGCGTTTTATTGAAAAATGTTTATAGAGGTTTGAGTAATGGTTGAAATTGAAGATACCTATGCGGAAGGATTTGAAGGAACGGTGACACAATTATTGGTAACGGCGAAGAATGAGGCGCTACTGAAACAAGCAGTCTATAGCTTTACGGCACTACCCTCGACCGTCTTTGGTGATGCCGAAGGAGGCATTGTTCGATGGGTGAATGCGAAAGAAACCCCGGATGGGCGTCCGGGGGCGGCGGTTCAGCTGTGGGTTCTTGGATATGGAAAAAAACCGATTGCAACTTTGGAAGATCGCTTAGGACGACGCATGCGCCAAGGTATTCTAGTCGTACCCACCACGGCAGTCTTTAATGATTTAAAATCCAAGACCCAATTCGATATGATGAAGACCGTGGGACATTGCGGCGATGGTTATGAGTGGATTCTTAATGTTAAAGGACGCGAGATGATCAATGTCCCCATTATGATGGGACATGATTTCTTAATCGAGCACTATCTGGGATATCAAGAGGGCGTGATGGGAGGAAACCTGTGGTTATTTTGTGAGAGCGTGGATGCCGGCTTAGAAGCAGGGCAGAAAGGGGTTGATGCCATTTTACAAGTCGATGGGGCGATCACCTCGTTTAATACCTGTTCGGCGGGCTCAAAACCGGAAACCAATTACCCGGAAATTGGACCCAGCACCAATCATTGGTATTGTCCCACGTTAATAGATAAGATTACAGGTTCTAAAGTCCCGCCAGGGATAAAATCAATACCGGAAATTGTTATTGATGGTCTAAATATGGAAATTGTTAAAACAGCGATGAAAACCGCTATCGAGGCAATACAGACGGTCAAAGGATTAAGACTTATCTCGGCAGGCAATTATAGCGGAAAACTGGGCAAGTTTAAGATCTATTTGAAAGAGTTATAAGGAATGTAGAATTAATCTTCGCTTCCACCACTTTCTTCAGAGGAAGACTCATTCTCATCTTCAAAAAACTCCTCATAAGCCTCTCGATCCTCCTTAGTCACGCGCTTATGCTTGGTGGGTTTTGTTTTTAACACTGGAATTTTGTCCCGATTGACATTAGCTAAGTTAGAATTAATAGTATATTCAGAAATATCCACGGTAGGTTGCGGAACTTTATTACCACACTTTTTACAAATCAGCATCACTTTGCCGCTCTTTTTATCGGATTGGGGAAATAGAAGTGCTCCACATTCATCACAGAATTCCATCTTTCACCACATTTTTGTTATTTTATCATTTTTGTTATTTTAACATTTCACTACGGAATTCCTTAAATTGTGATATAGAATTCCTTTAATTTTAACATATTTCTAATATTCTTCCACTAGTGTATTTAAAATTATAGCATTATATTTAAAGTTATGAGAAATAAAAAGGTGTTTTTATTTTGGGGCGAGGTAATTTGAGTCTTAGGGGCAATTCCAAGTATCAATACCATTTAAATAAAAGAAATAGTAGTAGTTTATATCAAATAAAAAAGTAAAAAATAGGAGCTTTATTGATGGAAAAAGAGACCATCAGAATTTTTTTCATTTTATCCTTAAGTTTGAGCTTCATTGGCGGAATTTTACTTCTGGCAACGGATTTTGGGGGTTATTATTATTACATCTGGGGTTGTTGCTATTTTTGGGTCTATATAGGGCTTGGTTCAAGTGTCATTGGAGCTATACTCATAGTCCTTGCCGTAAATATGCTGTTCTTTTGCACCTTTGCCTCCCTTTGCGGGATGCTGGAAAATGAAGGGATTAAATTCGTTGATTTAGATCAAAAGAAACTCCTCAATATTGGTCTCATTTGTTGTTACATTGTTCTCACACTTTGTATTCTCGGAGCTATTGCCCTCGGTGTAACTGCAGCAGTAATAGAGGCTGAAACAACGTCCAGTTGGGTTGATGTTGGCTTTTATGGCGGCCTCATTGGAAGCGGCGCAACGGCGTTCTTCATTAAATTTTATTTGGTTAAATCAGAAAATAATAATTGAAAAGTGAAAATTAAGCACCACTCATATTTAAGTCATGGGTTTAAATAGGGACTTTAATTTGGCAACCACTAGCCGAAATATACGCTGTCTGAAGGTTAATTTCGGGGCTTTATCGGTTTTAAAATCCACTCTTCGAACCGCTTCTGCCAGGATATAACGGCGGAATTGGCGCGACAGCCGAAAGCCAAAGTAAAATCCAAAGATAAAGCGAAGCGGATACATCGGTAATAAGAGCCAGTACTGACTTTTATGCAGGAGTAAAGCTTTACTTTGCCTTCTCCAATGCTTCATGGGAAAATAATGCGTATTTATGTAAGAATGGTACATAAATAATTGAGGATGATTCCGGTTTTCCATCTTTTTAACAATGGAATGTACGATTAATCCCGTCCGTATGTGATCGTCGTGCGGATAATAGGAATAGAAGCCCTCAGGCGTAAAAATTACGTCTGGATCGAAGCCTTGGATAGCTTTGGTAACCGTCTGGATGACGTCGGGATTCACTTCGAGATGGGCATCTATAAAACCACAAAAATCCACGTGGGCTATCCCTTCGATTTGAGCCGCTTTTTGAAGTTCTCGCGCCCGAATTTTGCCCAACTTTTCGCCCTTTAAGGAGGAGAGAGAAGTGCCGTATTCACCTTTGGTCATAGAGAGGATTTTCACTTCACTTTTAGGATTTCCTGCTATAGTAATCATGATATTGCTGATATAAAACTCCAAATCGTCCGGATGCGCACAAATAAATAAGTATTTCAAACCACTCACGCCTCTGGATTGTGTTTAATTTTCAGATGTAAACAATGAATCCTAACAACGAAAATAGTAATATAATTTTTTATCATCATCTTTTTTATCAATACAATTTTCGATCCGTAAGAATATACAAGGTGTTAAAGTTTGGGTCAACTGGATCTGCAACCGCTGTTTAATCCGCGGACAGTGTGTGTAATCGGAGCATCAGAGAAACATAATAAAGTTGGGGGGCAGGTTTTAATCAATTTAATTGCGTGTAAATTCCGAGGCAAAATATTCCCAATAAATCCAAAGCACGATATGTTATATGGATTGAAAGCATATCCGAGTTTAGCGGCAATCGGAGAGGATCTTGATTTAGCAGTGATCACAATCCCTAATACGAAAGTCCCTGCTGCCTTGGAAGAATGTATTACGCGAAATGTTAAGTTTGCCGTGATTATTACGGCAGGATTTGGGGAAATGGCGGAGTATGATCCCCTTGGTCTCGAGTTACATAACAATATTGTACATATGCTCAGAAAGAGTGACATTCGCGTAGTTGGCCCCAATTGCATGGGGGTGGTTAGTTCAGAATCTAATCTTTTTGCGCTGATGGGTATAGGGATACCGGCTGCGCGGCAAAAGGTGAATTGCAGTATTATTTCACAGTCAGGCACATGGGGCGTGACGACTTTACGAGCCGGAACAGTCCAAGGGTTGGGTATCAGCAAGTTTGTCAGCACAGGGAATGAACTTGATCTAAAATTTGAAGATTACCTAGAATTTTTAGGGTCAGATCCTGATAGTCCCATCATATTGGGATTTATTGAAGGATTACGCGAGGGACGGCGTTTCACCCAGTTAGTGGAACAGATTAACAAACCGGTTATTTTGATCAAAGGGGGGAAAACGGAGAGTGGGAGTAAGACAGCGAGATCGCACACGGGTTCATTGGCGGGGAGTATAAAGTTATATGACTGTATTTTTAAGCAACATGGCGTCATTGAAGCCAATGATTTAAATGATTTGGTAGATATGGGGAGGGCATTCGCCACAACTTACTCTTCTGATCCGCCAAAATTTCCCAAAGGAACTCGTGTCGGCATGTTAAGTGGGGGTGGAGGATTCTGCGTGCTGATGGCGGATAATGTGGAATCGGAAGGCTTAGTCATGGCCCAGTTAGATCCACAGACCATTGAGAAATTAAATCAACTCCTGCCGCCCTATTGGCCTCATAGGAATCCTGTGGATTTGGTGGCAACGTGGGATTTCCAATTATATACCAAAGTGCTCAAGATTGTTTTAGAGGATCCCAATATTGATGCTGTGATTGCCCGTCCGCCAATTGGCTTTTCGTTAATGTTTGAAAATCAGGATGTGCAAGAATTTGTAAAGGCAAATCCCCTGAGCACCTTAAGCATGCCGGGGGATTTAGTGAAGGGGTTTGATATGAGTATTGTTCGAGATATTGGGCGGCTGGCGCAGAAATCGTCCAAGCCCATAATCTTACCGCTTGGGTTTTACACGGCGGAAGCTCCAATTGAGTTTGAAATTGTTCGCGAGTTGAGTAAGCGCGGTGTGATTATCGCTCCTTCCGGGCAAGCGGCAACCCGGATCCTTAAAAAATTATACCTGTATTATAAATATCTGCAAAAGAAAAGTACTCAAAAACTGGAAAAAGCTGATGCCAAATGACCGCAGTTGAACAAACAACCAAAAAACGGGACTATAAGCGCCTTTTAAAAGTCGGGAGCGTATTGACGGCATTAGGGTTAATTCCCGTGTTGCTCATCGGGCTTTTTATAGACGCGATGTTTTACTCAATTGTAATATATGTTACAATTTTAGTATCAATCATCGGATATGTCGGAGGGATTTGGCTCTGGGAATATTTGGCTACGTCTGAACTAATTAAGGGTAGTATGAAACGGCTAATCAAACTAGTGGGGATTTTTGTGCTTCTCGGATTTGTCGCTTTCATCTCCTTTAGCGTGTATACTGCGTTTTATGGCGAGTTCACTTTCCTCCGTACGATAGTGACAGGGGCAAATTACCTCTTACTATTCATGTTCAGTTATTTCATTGGCTATTTGCTCTCTATCTGGTATCCAGCAACGGCTCTGGAAAAATCTGTGGATTCAAAAAGTAAGTTCAAATTGGATTGGGCAATTATCAAAAGGGTTCTCAAAATTGCCCTCCCAATCTGTGCCATAGGGGGCGGGATAATGCTAGGAATTGGAATTATTGAAAAAGAAATCGCTGCATACTTAGTTTATTACGGGATTTTCCTATTTATGGTCCTAGGCTTTTGCTTGGGCTACCTAATTTGGGAACATCTCAAAAAATCAAACCTGATTACCGGAGACTTTCAAAATCAATTGAAAGGGGTGAGTATTCTTGCGACCATTGCTTTAGGAGGACTCACATTTTACGGCTTAGCAATCGTTCCCCTGGATTCTTATCAACTCTATCAAGAGTTAATTCTCTATTATTCTATTTTCCTGATATGTATGTTTTTCTATTTTCTTGGCTTGTACGTATCAGTACTTCAATCGAAATGAACATAAATTCAAAAAACCTCTCATTTTGGGTATGGCGGTAAATTCAAA
>CAYGYC010000270.1:0-6224 GCA_964353755.1 uncultured archaeon
CACTCATCGAGCTTGAGAAGACTTATTTGAAGATGAAGGATGATCCATCATTCCAAAAAGAATTATCTCTTTATTTGAAAGATTTTGTTGGCAGACCTACCCCTCTTTATTTTGCAGAAGGGCTTACAAAGAAATTGGGGGGTCCTAAAATTTATCTTAAACGGGAAGATCTCTGTCATGGCGGTGCTCACAAGATAAATAATACCATGGGGCAGGTGCTCCTTGCCAAGAAGATGGGTAAAACTCGGGTGATTGCCGAAACTGGCGCAGGTCAACATGGTGTTGCCACTGCAATTGCTGCTGCAAAATTAGGGCTAACGTGCGAAGTCTACATGGGAAGTGAAGATGTTGAACGCCAGAAATTGAATGTATTTCGGATGAAATTACATGGAACAACGGTTCACCCAGTTAATTCAGGCTCAAAGACCTTGAAAGATGCCATTAATGAAGCGATGCGCGATTGGGCTACAAATGTTGAGACAACTTACTACTGTATAGGATCTGTAGTAGGACCGCATCCATATCCTATGATGGTACGAGACTTCCAATCTGTTATCGGACGGGAAATTCGCACCCAAATTATGGAAAAAGAGAAGCGACTACCAGATTATATTATTGCGTGTGTAGGAGGCGGGAGCAATGCGATCGGGTCATTTCACGAGTTTCTAAATGAAGATGTTAAATTGATTGGAGTTGAAGCAGGGGGTATGGGGCTCAATACCAATAAACATGCAGCCACATTAAAAAAGGGCACCGAAGGGGTCCTTCACGGTGCTTACACTTATCTCTTGCAGGACCTAGTTGGTCAAATTCAACCCACCCACAGCATCTCAGCGGGTCTTGATTATCCGGGTGTGGGACCGGAACTTTCCTATTTGAAAAAAATAGGTCGACTAGATTGTACAATAGCGGAAGACCATGAGGTTATTGAGGCATTTAAACTTCTTTCTAAAACAGAGGGGATTATGCCAGCTCTGGAATCCGCACACGCAATCGCTTATCTCCAAAAAATTGCTCCCTCTCTAGATAAAAATTCTCTCATTGTAATAAATTTGTCTGGAAGAGGCGATAAAGATATTCACATTGTATTAAACTATTTAGGTGGAGGACATGAACCGAATTTCTGAAGTATTTCAAACGAATCTATCGAAAAATGAAGGCGTTTTAATTCCATTTATTACTGCTGGAGATCCTAATTTCGAGACTTCGCTTGAAATCGCCCATACACTTTTTGGTCATGGGGCAGATATTTTAGAATTAGGAATTCCCTTTTCTGATCCTATTGCCGATGGACCCACGATTCAAGCATCATCCCAGCGAGCCCTTGAAGCAGGGATGACTCCAAAAAAAGCGATGAAACTTGTAAATTCCCTTAGAAACGAAGGACCACTTGTTTTTATGACTTATTATAATATCGTCCTTCAATATGGCTTAACTAAATTTGTAGTAGATTCTAAAAAACATGGGATTGATGGGATTATTATTCCAGATTTGCCTATAGAAGAATCAGATCCGCTATTGCATGAATGTGAAAAATGTGATATCGCATTAATTTTTATGATAGCTCCGACCACCGGTCCAGCCCGAATGAAACAAATCATCGATCGATCAAAAGGATATGTATATCTCGTATCCACCTTAGGGGTCACGGGCGCAAAAGAAAATGTGGCAGAGCACACAAAACTATTGATTCATACTGTTAAAGAAATAAGCCAAGGTAAAATCCCACTCGCGGTAGGATTTGGTATATCTAAACCCGAACATGTCACAGAACTTATAGACAATGGCGCAGATGGTATTATCGTTGGCAGCGCCATTATCAATAAAATTCGGCATGATTCTCTCTCTGAGTTAGAAGATTTTGTTTCCGATCTTAAAAGGCATACTAAAAAATTGAGAAAATAGGATTTAGTGTAAAATTTATCTCAGAAATACTGGACGTTAAATACTTCTTTTCAAAAACAAGTGAAATTTAAATAGGCGCAAATCTTACTCTCCCTAATTATCACGTAAAACTGAATGGTTGTTATGGTACGATCTAAAGCGTTTTTAGCATGGAGGCATATCGCCTACGAAGTAGTCGGTATACCGTTTCAGCATCGCTTTAGACAAGCCAACGAAGTCTCCTGAGGGAACTTTAAAAGTAGGTAGGGCTCTTTTTTCAAAAATTTTCCATTCAGTTTTGTGTGATCCGCCCTGCGACTGTTGGGACTTGGTTTTTTGGGACCTGTAACTCAGTGGTTCAGAGTTCTAGGCTTTTAATAAAGTGGTGTCATCATTGTTACAAGGAGTATAATCAGCGAAATCCCAACCTAAGAATCGAAAGCGTCGTAGATACGAGAGTAAGTTAGTGGCTAGACGCGCAGACTTCCAGAGGGACTGCAATGCCTACCCTAGCAGATATCTGCCTACGAGGGTTCGATCCCCTCCTCTCGCATTACGCTCTCATGGGACAGTTGCTCTCTAAATGCAGGAAAATTGGAGAAAACTGTCGTAGAACAAATGGGCAGCGGTAGTCTAGCTTGGAACAGGCACAAGACAATTTTTGAGAACTTTTCTCAACGATCTGGAATTCTACCCAGAATGCGAACAGTATTCGAACAGATTCCGACCAAAATCCTAACTGTGAAGACATCTTGTATACGGGAGTTCAAGTCTCCCCCGCTGCACCATTCTTTGAGGGAGTTGTACGCTAGATTGGATTAAACATCGTGCCCTGGGAGCACGGTACCCTTGGTTCAAATCCAAGCAACTCCGCCATTGAAGCCACGCCCCAAGTAGTGTAATTGGTAACACGCCAGCCTGTGGATTTGGAGATGCGGGTTCGAGTCCCGCCTTGGGAACCTCAGTAGGGTCGTTTAGCTGGCCAAGGACGTCGGGCTTTGATCTGCTTTCAGATTGACCGAATTCTGAAACTTGGGGAAACCCGATTACGAGAGTTCGAATCTCTCCCCTACTACCATTTAAGGAAAATAGGCTGCGTTGGTCTAGTTCGGCTAATGATCTCGGACTTTCAATTGTTTGAACCGAACTCTCAAATAAGGGAGAAATCCGAGGACCGCGGGTTCAAATCCCACGCAGCACGCGCAGGGAGCTGTAGCTTAGATAGGTCAAAGCGTCAGTCTGATAAAAAAAGTCAGAGGCGAATCTTATATGATCGTCTTTGATCCAAGACGACCGAAGAGAGCTGAAAACCGCGAGTTCAAATCTCGCCAGCTCCATTCATTATCAAAAAAGCTCATATAGAAAACTCGGGTAAAAAAGAATATTAGTGGTATAGGGGCGGCAGGATCGCAGAATCGCTAACGATGAGTGTAAACTCAGTTCAATTCCAAGCTGTACCATAAAAAATGATGCTTAGTATTAAACATATCCTATAAATCCTCTACCTCTATGTGCTTTAGGATTAACTTTGCTCAATTCTGTAATATTTTATGGGGGTGTAGCTTTAATTGGAAGAGCATCGCTCTTGCAAAGCGAAGGCTGCCGGTTCGAATCCGACCTCCTCCATTATTGGATATTTGTATTTATTAAGACCTCTTACTAAATTGATAAATAGAATAATATAATAAAAAGAAGATTGTAAATCACCGAATTCTTTACTTAAGGTGAAGCGAATGGCTGAAGAAACCACGGCGAAAAAGGTATTATTTGAAAAAATGAAACGTGTTGGAGTTATCACGTTGAATAATGGGGAAATGAATGTATTTGACAAGGATCAGGTTAAACAATTAGTGGATCTGCTCAAAGAATTGGAAGGTGATGAGAAGGTGCGGGCCATTCTCATTCAAGGGAGTGGTACGCGTGCTTTTAGTTCTGGATTTGATCTCAAAAATCCGGCGAAGGAATTTTATATTCAATACGGGAAAGAAATGATTCATCGGCTGTATTACCTCCCAAAACCCACTATTGCTTTAATCCATGGGTATTCCATTGGGATTGGCTTTCTTGTCACCCTAGCTTGTGACTTTCGGTATGCTACGGAAGATGCCAGCGTGTCCCTTCCCGAGATTAATTACAGTATCATGTTTCCAACACATGGAGGATGCACTATTCTCTCCAAACTGGTCCGAAAACCCTCGGATGCGAAATTGGTACTATATACTGGAGATCGGCTTCCTGCGAATCAAGCTGCACAAATGGGACTGATCGATGCCGTCTTCAAAACCAAAGAGGAAATGAATAATGCCGGCATGGAATTTGCTCAAAAACTCAGTTCAAAAGAACCCATTACCATGTCCTTAATTAAAGCGGCCCTGAAAAAATGTGAATTTGCAGATTTGAAAGAGGGTATGGATATTGAAAGTGAAGCTGCTCTTGTGGTGGATCGTGGCCCTAAAACCTCTAAGGAGGAACAATTGGAGGCAGCCCGAAAATATATCGATAAATATTCCGAGAAATATTAAAGATTCAAGTTAAGATAGATGTATGCATTCATTTTGAAGTCCGAGAATTTCTTCTAGCATCTGTTCCGCACTCGTTGCGCTATCCACCACGGGATCGACGAGCAATGCTTGGAGCGCCAGTTCTTTGGAGTGGATTAAAGCCGCTTCAACCACAAGATCTAGCACGGAGGCTTGGTTTCGCCACAAACCCACAATTCCCTTGGGAATACCTGTGATTTTCACCCCGTGTAATTTTGAAACAGGGAGTGGATCATTGGAATTAATCGTTTTGACCAAAAAAAACTGATTAGGATATTGATCCCCTGTTATTTCCTCGCATTCCCAACTATTTGATAAGAAGAAGCATTTAAATGACAGAGAAATAGATCAATTTATTCAAGGTATTAATCTTACAAAAAACTTAACATTTAATTTAATCGAAATACTAAAAAAATACTCCACAGTTTTTACAAATTCTCTTGTTCTCATATATATAATAAGAGGAGGAGGTATATCCACACATTGGACATTTTATCGGTTTATTTAGCAAATCTTTCATTTTATCAAGATGCTCAGTCACCGTATCCACAGGGGGGATGATGGGTGTTTGTGGTGAAGCGGAAACAGCGGTAGTAGCGTCCATGGCGCTTGGCTCCATGGTGCCTTGGGGGGTGGCAATGACAGAAGAAACAGACATATTTCCACCAATGCCGCGTTGAGTATTGAAGGGTATTAGTTCATCTTCATCGATTACTTTCGATTCGTTGATTAAACTCGCTTTGGATTTTATTAACTTTTTTATTAACTTTTTTATTCCTTTTCCAATAGAATTAAATCCCATACCAAAAAATAAAACCCATCCCATACCGATCATAACAAGGTAAAGATTTTCAGAATGAATCTCTGGAGCGATAAAATTAGCCAGTAATTCAATTAATACAAAAGCTAAAACCCACGTAAGACATATCCCAATTCCTTCAAAAATGTTCGTCATCCATTGGTGCGGAAAAAGAAACGGCTCGAGTATCTTGCGAGTATCTCGCGAAAAGTCGGTAGGACCCCTGCCCACCGATCCGTAAAAATTCGTATCTTTAGCAATATAGCTTTTTTTCCAAGATGAATCCACCGCTTCTATTGAAGACCCACCACTTGTTTGAATGTGGACTTTTGAATCCTTGAGTAGAACTTTTAAGGGGCGTTCGAGAATTTTGTCCGGATAAAGAGGTGTATCATTAAAAATTTTATAAAGCATGTATGTTTGAACCATAACACCTTGCCATTTAATGTAACCGATAGAACCATTCTGGAGACGAATTTTTACCCATTTATCTCCTTCTTTTATGACAATATCAATAATTTGAATTAAATCATCTTTTATTAAAGTCGCATTGGGGGGGTTGTTGGCATCAGGCGTTTGATATACAGGTATTTGTTTTTTCGACGATATACAAGCAAGCATATTTAAAACCTTTTTATGGCTATTATCAGTATTTAATAATATAAGGGCATTTGCATATTTATAAGAATAATCCTCATTTCCGAAAGATGTAAATAGAAAAAGAAATTATATTTTATTAGATGTTAGAAAAAAAAGAGGAAAGGGAAATTTTTTCTCTTACTGGAAAATCTCAGGTTTTTTGAAGCGGATGAAAAGTACCACGCAGACGCCGATAAGGGGTATTATCAATACCAGAAGAAGGATTAGTCCAATATTCGAGCCCGGTAGCGAGATTCCAAAGGCGTAAATATCCACATTAGGATCATCGCGGTTATCCTGCCATGTGAAAATAATAGTTCCACCGGCATTGACGAGCTGCGACGCTTGAGCAAGATGATTGT